>DOMU01000054.1 GCA_003509305.1 Desulfobulbaceae bacterium
GCGGCCCTTGCGCTGGTCGCAACTGGCGCGGGAAATGGGCCGCACCGTCAGGCTGGTGGTGCGGGCGCGGGCGTTGTAGGCGGCAATACGGGCCAGGCCGCAATCGACGACATAACGGATACCTGGCACGGTGATTGAGGTTTCGGCAACGTTGGTGGCAATGACAATTTTGCGCCCAACAACCGGCTGAAAGACCCGCTGCTGGTCACTGGCGGCGAGCCGCCCAAACATCGGCAGTACCGTGGCCTTTCTCACGCTGGCGGCGACAAGCGCGCAGCATTCCCTGACATCTCGCTCGGTCGGCAGAAAGGCGAGAATATCGCCAGGCGGCCCAGCGGCCAGCGCCAGGATTTCGTCAGCGCAGTGCTCGACATAGCCCTCGGCGTCCCCGTCTTTCTCCGTTGCTGGCGGATGATAGAGAACCGTCACCGGAAAGACCCGGCCAGGAATATGGATGGCCGGCGCGTTATTGAAATGTCTGGCGAAGGCCGCCGTGTCGATAGTCGCCGAGGTGATGATGAGCTTTAAGTCCGGGCGGCGCGGCAAAAGATTTTTCAGATAGCCAAGCAGGAAGTCGATATTCAGGCTGCGCTCGTGCGCCTCGTCGATAATGATGACACGGTAGCGCGACAAAAGTGGATCGCTCCTGATTTCCGCCAGCAGCACGCCATCGGTCATAAATTTGATGCGGGTGAGCGGGCTGGTATAATCCTGAAAACGGATTTTGTAACCGACACGAAAACCCCTTTCCCCCAACTCGTCGCGCACACGGGCGGCGACGGTGGCGGCGGCGACGCGACGCGGCTGGGCGCAGCCAATCAGGCTCTTTCCATCCGGGAACAGTTCCAGGCAGAATTGCGGCAGTTGCGTGGTTTTGCCGCTGCCGGTATCGCCAGCGACCACCACGACCTGATGCTCGCGGATGGCGGTTTGCAGTTTCGCCTTTTCGGCGAGAATTGGTAAACTATCGGGCAAAGCTGGGGAATCCATATGGCTGTCTGCTCAGGAAAATGGTACGAAGCGGCATGAAAAGGGAGAGAGCATACCATGGGCTGGCCATTGTCAAAAGTCCAGCCTGGAAATTCTGTCATCGCGGGGCGTGACGCTGGCGGTCACGGATATGACGATTGCCGCCCAAGCGTAAGCTGGCGGATTTATTCTAGTTTCATGGGACAAAGCTTTGCCCGCGCCGAAGACGCTGGAAGTGGAAGACCGGACGGTCTGGCCGCCATTTCCCGAACATATTTTATTTGGTAATTGACCAGGAGTTATTCTATGCAGGTGCGTAAAGCGGTTATCCCGGTAGCCGGGCTGGGCACACGGTTTTTACCGGCGACAAAAGCCATCCCGAAAGAAATGCTGACCATCGTTGACCGGCCAACCATCCAGTACATCGTCGAAGAGGTGGTGGCTTCCGGCATTGAGCAGGTGATCTTCATCACCAGCGAGGGGAAGGCGGCGATCGAGAACCATTTTGACTACAACTTCCAGCTTGACCATACGCTGCGTGAAAAAAATAAAATGGTTCTTGGTGAGGAACTGAGCCATATTTCGAACCTGATCGACATCATTTCGGTGCGGCAGAAAAAGCCTCTCGGCCTCGGCCACGCCATTTACACGGCGAAAAACGTCGTCGGCGACGAACCCTTCATGGTTCTTCTGGGCGACGACCTGGTGCAGAGCCACACGCCCTGCGCCCGGCAGATGCTCAACCTCTTCGCGCAGGTTGGTGAATCCATTGTCGCCGTGCAGCGAGTGCCGATGGAGGAAACCCATCAGTACGGCATCGTCGAGGGGGAAAAGGATGAACACCCGCGTACCCACCGTATTTCCCGCATGGTTGAAAAGCCAATCCCCGGCGCCTCCGACTCCGACCTGGCGATCATTGGCCGCTATATCCTGATGCCGGAAATTTTTGAAATCCTCGAAAACGCGCCGCCAGGCCACGGCGGCGAGATTCAGTTAACAGACTCCTTGCAGGTGCTCTGTAAACGCCGCGCCATGTACGCTTATGAATTTGAGGGCGCCCGCTTCGACGCCGGCGATAAGCTTGGTTACCNNTGAAGGCGAACATCGCCTTCGGCCTGTCGCATACAGTGCTTGGAAAATCGCTGCGCGACCATATCAAACAGGTAGCGGCGGATTTATGAGCGGCGCGGTGGCCACCGCCGTGGAAATAGCGGTGGCCGCGCCACTTCCGCGGACACTGACTTATCTTATTAGTAATGCGGACGGCGCCCCAGACTCGCTCATCGGACAGCGGGCGATCGTCCCTTTGGGCAACCGTCGCCTGACTGGTTATATTCTTTCCATCTGGCGGGAAATCCCGGCCACCGATTTCGCCTTGAAAAAAGTCGCCGACTTGCCTGACGAAACGCCTCTTTTTGACGCCGCGCAGATTCCGCTTTTTCGCTGGCTGGCCGAATACTACCACTATCCGATTGGTGAAGTTATTGCTACCACCTTGCCCGCCGGACTGAACCGCAAAAGCGCCCGGCTGCTGGAACTGGCCGTGGACACGCTGGATGGCGCCACGCCGGAACCGGATATCCCCTGGTGGCACAAATTAAAAGAAAACGGCAGCCTGTCAATTCGCGAGACGCAAGCGATTATCAAAACCGCCAGCGGCAAAAAGCTGGTGCGGCAACTGGCAGAGCGCGGCCTGTTGCGCCTGCGCGAGAAACTGACTGGGCGTACCCATGCGGAAAAATGGCTGTTCTTTTACCGCCCGCTCGGCAAAAACCACTGGGACGAGGGCCTTGGCGATAAGGCCCGCGCGGCCACGCTGCGCCGCTTTTTGGCCCGTTTCCCCGACACTCCCGCGCTTACCGCTCTTTCACCGCAAGGGCAAAAGGCCCTGTTCTTCCTGCACAAATTAACAGCAACAGTGCAAGAGGCAAGCCGCCTGGAACTGCGTCAGGCTTACGGCCCGGCCATATCGGTTTTACCAGAACTCATCAGCCAGGGATTGATTGGGGAGGAACGGCGGCTGGCCTGTAAAAATCTCTTCGGTGAAGAAATCCAGCCAGCGGCGCAACTTACTCTCAGCGATGAACAGGCGCGGGTGGTCGCAGCCGTCGGCGCCGCCATCGACAACTTNNGCGCCGCCATCGACAGCGGCCAATTCACCACCTTCCTGCTGCACGGCGTCACCGGCAGCGGCAAGACTGAAGTCTATCTTCACCTGGCGGGAAAATGCCTCGACAGAGGTCAATCGGTCCTCATCCTCGTGCCGGAAATTGCGCTTGCCACCCAATTAGAGGAGTATTTTCTCGCCCGTTTCGCCGAACAGGTGGCGCTGCTGCATTCCGGTCTCAGCAACAGTGAGCGCCTGGAGCAGTGGTCGCTGATTGCCACCGGTGAGAAACGCCTGGTGATTGGCGCTCGGTCGGCGGTGTTCGCGCCGGTGAAAAACCTTGGCTTAATCGTCGTCGATGAAGAACACGACGGAGGCTTCAAACAGGATGACGGCCTGCGCTACCAGGGCCGTGATGTCGCCGTCATGCGCGGCAAGCTCGATAATGCCGTCGTGCTGCTGGCCTCGGCGACGCCCTCGGTGCAGAGCGCCTACAACGCCGAAACCGGAAAATACCGTTTGCTGACCATGAAAAAGCGCGTTGGCGGCCAGCAACTTCCACGGGCCACGGTGCTGAATCTGGCAGAAAGGACTAGCCACGGCGGCAAGCGCCGTCTGCTCCTGCCGCCCCTCATTGAGGCCATGCGAGCCAATCTCGCCCGCGAAAAGCAAAGCGTCCTGCTCTTGAACCGGCGCGGTTTTTCCACCAGCCTCGTCTGCCAGGAATGTGGCGCCCCGGTCGAATGCGTCAACTGCCGCGTGTCACTGACCCTGCACAAAAGCCGGGGAAAACTGCTGTGTCATTACTGCGGCCATGCCATCCGTCCGGAAACCGTCTGCGCCCGCTGCGGTTCAATGGCTTTGGCGCAAATTGGTTTTGGCGTCGAACGGGTCGAAGAGGAGGCACGGGAACTGTTTCCAGGCGCCCGCATCGCCCGCGTCGATACCGATACCGCCAGCGACCGCCGTCGTTTCCTGACCATTTTACGCGATATGAAGGCGGGCAATATCGATATTCTCATCGGCACGCAGATGGTGGCGAAAGGCCATCATTTTCCTAACGTCACGCTTGTCGGCGTCGTCTGGGCCGATGGAGGTCTCGGCCTGCCGGATTTTCGCGCCGGCGAAAAAACCTTCCAACTGCTCACCCAGGTGATAGGCCGGGCCGGGCGCGGCGAGGAGACCGGCGAGGTCTTCATCCAAAGCTTTCGCCCCGACCATTACGCCATCGTCGACGCCCGCGATACGCGCTACGACCTGCTGCTGCGGGAAGAACTGCGGGCGCGGCGGAATCCGCTCTTTCCGCCCTATGTGCGGCTGGCGCTGCTGCATATCCAGGGTGAGGACGACGAGGCGGCAAGCGGCAGCGCGCTCACCATCGCCCGCTTCTGCCGTGCCCAGATACCATCAGACAGCGGCCTGGAACTGCTCGGGCCGATGCCGTCGCCGATCGAGCGCCTGCGCCGCAAATACCGCCGCCAGATACTCGTCAAAAGTAGAGATATGACGGCATTACACCAGCTCTTATCGCGGCTCGACGAGGCGAAAACCAGCCTGCTTACCGTCGGTTGCTCGCTGGCGATAGATGTCGATCCAGAGAATATGCTGTGACAGGTTAAAGATGTTTCCACCAGAACAATTGGCGGGTACGCCGCACGCGCCGGGTGTTTATCTGATGCTCGACAAAAAATCGACGGTCATCTACGTCGGCAAGGCGAAAGACCTGCGCAAACGGCTGGCCTCCTACGCCCACGACAAGGGCGCGGCGCACAGCAAAACCACAGTGATGCTGTCGCGCGTCGAAAAGGTCGATATTCTCATCACCCGCACGGAAAAAGAGGCGCTGATCCTCGAAGCCTCGCTGATCAAACGTCACCGCCCGCGCTACAACATCATCCTGCGCGACGACAAAAGTTATCCGCTGATCAAACTGACGAACCGCGAAGACTGGCCGCGCGTCTTTATGACCCGCCGCCGCAAAAGGGATGGAGCCAGATATTTCGGCCCCTACGCCGATGTCGGCGCCATGTGGGCGACGCTGAAACTGATTCACCGCCTTTTCCCGCT
>DOMU01000104.1 GCA_003509305.1 Desulfobulbaceae bacterium
CCGGGTGGCGGGTTCTGTTCACGCCGGAACTCCGGGCCTTGCATGGCCGTGGCTGGCAAAACCGGGCGGCGGTGCCGCGCCATTTGCGCCTTGCGGCGGCGAGAAGCGAAATTCTTCTGTACCGTCGCCATCCATCGCCTTATATCGTATGGGCGTTCGCGAAATACGTTTTGACCCGCTGGGGGAATATATGACCACGGTTTCTGTCCTGATCCCGGCGAAAAACGCCGCCACGACGCTGGAGCGTCTTTTGACGAGCCTCAGCCGTCAGACTTTGCGGTCGCTCGAAATTGTCGTCTGGGATTCGGCCTCGCGGGATGAAACGCCCGCTATCGCCCGGCGGTATGGGGCAAAGGTCGTTGCCATCGGCGAGGATGATTTCGACCACGCCGGCACCCGCAGCCGCATGGCCAGGGAAGCGCAGGGTGACATCGCCCTTTTTCTTACCCACGACGCCATTCTCGCGGATGAGCGCGCCGTTGAATCGCTTGTTGCCGCGCTGCTTCAGGCGGATGACATCGGCTGTGCTTATGGTCGGCAGATCGCCGCCCCAGGCGCCAGCGCCAGCGCCCGTTTCCTGCGCGATTTCAACTATCCGCCAGTTTCGGAAATCCGTTCGCTTGCCGACCGCGCGCATCTTGGTTTCGCCACCGCCTTTTGTTCCAACTCCTTTGCCGCCTGGCGTAAAAGCGCCTTGGCGCAAATCGGCTGGTTTGGCGATAACGCCATTTTTGGCGAAGATTCACGCGCCGCCGCCAGGCTGCTTGCCACGGGTTTTCGTATCGCCTATGTCGCCGGAGCGACGGTCGAACACAGCCACGATTATACGATGACCGAGGAATTCCGCCGCTCGTTTGACATTGGTGTTTTCCATGCTCGTGAGCCTTGGCTGCTGGCTGAATTCGGCGGGCCGTCAGGCCGCGGAAAACGTTTCATCCTGAAACAGTCAGGGGAATTGCTTCGCGCCGGAAAAATTGGTACGCTCGCGGCTACCGTCGGTCGCAACGGAGTAAAGGCGCTTGGTTATCTGTCCGGACGCCGTTATCGCCTCTTGCCCCGCCGCCTATGCCGTTTTTTGAGCATGAACCGCCGCTGGTGGCGTTGACCAGATCCTCTTCTTTGCTATAGTCATGCTTTCGACCACTTTGCGGGAACAGAGTCCGCTCTTTGCCCGTTTGCTTCATCTTTTTGACTGTCTGTTTGCCGTCGGCTTGTTCGCCGCCTTGGTTTTTTGGTATCAGGTGCCGTGGAGCCTCTACTATAGCCGCATCTGCTGGATCATTTTTTTCGCCTGCTTCATCAGCTTTCAATCGTTTCAACTGTACCGCTCGTGGCGGGGTTGGAGTTTTTTCTCGGAATTCCTCTGTCTTTTGAAAGCCTGCGGCACCGTTTTCAGCCTTTTACTGTTTTATTTCTTTCTGTTCAAAAATTCGGGAGCCTATTCCCGTGTCGTGGTCATGGCCTGGATGGTCATGACGCCAACACTGATCTTTATCCTTCATCTTATTGTGCGGAAATTTCTGCGCTTGTTTCGCAGAAATGGCCGGAACAGGCGGCACGCCGTGGTCGTTGGCGCCGGTGATCTGGGCCTGCAACTGCTGAAGGAGGTCGAATCGCTGCCCTGGGCCGGTATTGACGTCGTTGGTTTCTTTGATGATAAACTTGAAGATGATCATCCGCTAATTGTGTCGGGCAGGCCGGTTTTGGGGCGCATTCACGACGTTGCCGGTTATTTAAATAAAAACGATATTGATTATGTCTATATCGCCTTGCCGATGCGGGCGGAAAAAAAGATTTTTTCCATTCTGCGCGAATGCCGTTCGCTGGGGGCGCGGGTCTATCTGATCCCCGATTTGTATCTCTACGGCCTGCACCATGCCGAAATTCAATCGCTGGGGAAACTTTTGATCCTCAACTTCAATCCGCACAGTGATTGGAAGCGCGGCTTCGACGTGATTTTTTCGCTCTTGGCGCTGCTTCTCGCTTCGCCCTTGATGCTGGTTATTGCCCTTCTGATTAAATTTTCGGATGGCGGCCCGGTGCTGTACGCCCATGAACGGATCACCAGCCGTGGCCGCAAATTCAGATGTCTGAAATTCCGCTCGATGCGCGTCGGCGCCGACCAGGAGCTGGCCGCCCTGCTGGACAGCGACCCGGCCTTGCAGGAGGAGTGGGAAAAAAGTTTCAAACTGAAGGACGACCCGCGTGTCACTCGGATTGGCCGCTTTCTGCGCCGCACCAGCCTCGATGAGTTGCCGCAGTTCATCAATGTCTTAAAGGGCGATATGAGCGTCGTCGGGGCCAGGCCGATCGTTGGGCGCGAGCTGCAGGAATACTATAAGAACAGCGCAGGCCTTTACTGTTCGATGAAGCCTGGTATCACCGGCCCGTGGCAGGCCGGAAAACGCTCGGATACCGATGACTACGACGAACGGGTGCGCCTGGATGATTGGTATATCCTCAACTCTTCGTTGTGGACCGATATGAAGATCATCTTCAAGACAGTGGCCGCGCTCTTCACAGGCAAGGGGGCGTATTGAGCAACAGGGATCAGGCGCCAGAAAATCTTTCCTGTCGTCTGACTCCCAGGTTATAAATGGCAGGCATTTGCCCTCTGTCTGAAATCGCATGTCTTTGTTAACAGTATGAATGCCTCTCTCAATACCGCTTTCGCCGCCGCTTATGCCGCCCTTGCCGCCGAGGCGTCGCTGTGCGATGCCATCAACGTCTTTCCGGTCAAAGACGGTGACACCGGCGCCAATCTGCGCGTCAGCCTGGCGCCTTTGGCGCACGCCTTCGCTGGCGACAAAGAAACGTGGGCCGCCGCTCTGTTACAGGCCGCCTGTGGCAACTCCGGCAATATCGCCGCCGCGTTTTTCAGTGAATTCATCCAGGCGCACAGGCTCTGTGATCTGTNNCGAGCCGAAACCGGTGCCGCCAAAGCGCGGCGGGCGGTGGCTGAACCAAAGCCTGGCACCATGCTGGATATTTTCGCCATGCTGCCGGACTTGCTGCGCGCCAATCCTCTGGATGCCGCCGATGCTTCGGCTTCGTGCCGG
>DOMU01000015.1 GCA_003509305.1 Desulfobulbaceae bacterium
TGGTGACGCGCACACCGGCGGCCAGCCCGGCGGCCATGGCTTCCGGCACGCCGGCGGCGGAATCGTGATCGGGGATAGCGATATGGACGAGCCTTCGTTCTTTCGCCAAACCGACAATTTCCGCCGGGCTGCCGGAGCCATCGGAGAAATGGGAATGAATATGCAGATCTACGGACATGATTCCTCAAATGGAAATGATGCTGGATTGTACTGAACCGCGTCATTTCCGGCAAGCCTGGCGGTAAGCAGCGAAGGCGGTGTCCCGCAAAAGCGCCCGATGCCTCGCCTTGACAAGCCGAGACTCTTCCTTATTGTTGGCAGAAATTTTCACTCAACAGTTCCGAGACCTTTCGCTGAAAACCGGAACTGTTTCCACACAACCAAAACGCCAGGAGACCGGAGGAACAGTGAGCACCGAGCCTGAGAATGAAAATCCCATCATGGATGATACCACCCAGGCGGAAACGCCGGAAATCAGCAACGAGTCCACCACCGGATTGGCTGACTACTATAATGAACTGACCGTTGCCCAGGAGGAAGCCGCCCAGTACAAAGACAAATTGCTGCGTCTGATGGCGGAATTCGACAACTACAAGAAGCGCTCCGAACGCGAACGCCTCACCAGCCTGAAATATGCCGGAGAATTCATCCTGAAAGAGATGCTTTCGGTGGTCGATAATTTAGAGCGGGCCATTGCCGCCGGGCGGAGCGAGAGCGCTTCCGCCGAAGACAATCTGAACGCCCTGTCAGAAGGGCTGCGGCTGACCCTGAAAAATCTGATCGCCAGCCTTGAAAAATTCGAGGTCAAAGGCATTGACAGCATCGGCAAGCCCTTCGACCCGAACATCCAGGAGGCACTGACCATGGAAGAAAGCGCCGAAGTCCCGGCCAGTCATGTGCTGACCGAGTATGAAAAGGGTTATTTCTTCAAGGACAGGCTGTTGCGCCCGGCCAAGGTAATCGTCTCCGCCGGGAAAAAATCTTAACCGGCCAGCGCTTGACAACGGGCGGTTGATGGTCACTGTAAGGTCAGCGAAATTCGGATGTTACGAAAAATAATTCATTGACCGGGGCAACCCGGCCAGTCATGGAACAAGGAGAGAAAAAATGGGGAAAATAATTGGCATTGATTTGGGTACCACCAACTCTTGCGTCGCCGTTATGGAAGGCGGCGACCCGAAGGTCATCACCAACGCCGAGGGCAACCGCACCACACCTTCGGTGGTGGCTTTCGTCGATAACAACGAGCGGCTGGTCGGCCAGATCGCCCGGCGCCAGGCCGTCACCAACCCAGAGCGGACACTGTATTCAATCAAACGGCTGATTGGCCGCAAATTCGATGACCCGGAAGTGCGCCGCTCGCGCGAAGTCAGCCCGTTCAAAATCGTCGAGGGTCCCGGCAGCGCCGCCGCCGTCGAGGTCGAGGGCAAGGTCTATCAGCCGGCGGAAATTTCGGCCATGATCCTTGGCAAGATGAAAAAGACCGCCGAGGAATATCTTGGCGAGGAAGTGACCGATGCCATCGTCACCGTTCCCGCCTACTTCAACGACTCGCAGCGCCAGGCCACNNTCAACGAGCCGACGGCGGCGGCGCTGGCCTACGGCCTCGATAAAAAAGGTGAGGAAAAAATCGCCGTTTACGACCTCGGCGGCGGCACGTTTGATATTTCGATTCTCGAAATCGGCGACGGTGTCTTCGAGGTCAAAGCGACCAACGGCGATACCTTCCTCGGCGGCGAGGATTTCGACCTGCGCATCGTCAACTGGCTGGCCGATGAATTCAAGCGCGAGCAGGGCATCGACCTGCGCAACGACAAGATGGCCCTGCAACGCCTGAAAGAAGAGGCGGAAAAGGCCAAGATGGAGCTGTCGACNNCTGCCCTTCATCACCGCCGACGCCAGCGGCCCGAAGCATCTGAATATCAAGCTATCCCGCGCCAAACTTGAGGCGCTGGTCGAAGACCTGGTCGAGCGCACCGTTGGCCCGTGCAAAACCGCGCTGAAAGATGCCGGTTTGTCGCCTTCGGATATCAACGAGGTCATCTTGGTCGGTGGAATGACCCGGATGCCGATGGTGCAGGAGAAGGTTAAAGAATTTTTTGGCAAAGAGCCGCATAAGGGCGTCAACCCCGACGAGGTGGTGGCGATCGGCGCGGCGATTCAGGGCGGTGTTTTGCAAGGCGATGTCAAAGACGTGCTGCTTCTGGATGTCACGCCGCTCTCGCTCGGCATCGAGACACTCGGCGGCGTTACCACGCGGCTGATTGAGAAAAACACCACGGTGCCGACCAAAAAGAGTCAGATTTTCTCGACCGCCGCCGACAACCAGCCAGCGGTGTCGATCCATGTCCTGCAGGGCGAACGGGAAATGGCCCAGGATAATAAAACCATTGGCCGTTTCGAGCTGACCGATATTCCGGCGGCGCCGCGCGGCGTGCCACAGATCGAGGTGACATTCGATCTCGACGCCAACGGCATCCTTCAGGTTTCGGCCAAAGACCTCGGCACCGGCAAGGAACAGGCAATCCGCATCACCGCCTCATCCGGCCTGACCGACGACGAAATCAAGCGCATGACCCGCGACGCCGAGATGCACGCCGAGGAAGATAAAAAGCGCAAGGAACTGGTCGAAACGCGCAACCACGCCGACGCTATGGTCCATTCGGCGGAAAAGAGCCTGAAGGAATTGGGTGACAAGGTTGACGCCGCCACCAAATCGAATGTCGAAAAAGAGATTGAAAACGTCAAAAAGGTGGTCGCGGGCGACGATGTCGCCGCCATCAAAGCGGCGGTTGATGCCCTGACTACCGCCTCGCACAAGCTGGCCGAGATGATGTACGCTCAGGCGGCGAAAGATGGGGACGCTGGCAACGCGGACTCGGGTTCCACCGGCGGTTCCGGCAAAAAGGATGATGGCGTCGTTGATGCCGACTTCGAGGAAGTCAAGTAAAGGAAGTCTGAACTGATGAAGCAAGGGGGGAAAGGGAAACCTTTCTCCCCTTTTTTTATGGCCGGGGCGGCGGAATTATAAATAAAGGCCAGCTCCTTAATAATAAGGAAGCTGGCCTTTATGAAACCACGACAGACTTGCTGAGACGAGAAAGTTGCCTTAGAAACGGAAACCGAAGACGCCGGTGACGGTAACGCCGCTCAGGTCACCGGTGATGACATCCTCGCCGCCGTAAAACGACATCTCTATATCGTCGGTGGCCAGATATTTTACTTCGGCGCCAACGAACATGCGCGGATTGATGTCAAAGGTTATCCCGGCCATGACATGACCGGCGAAAATGACGTCGTTATCGTCATCGCTGTAGTGATACCGATCGTAATAGTAATCGCGATAGCTGTCACGGTATTCCAGTTCCATGTTGACGAACAGCAGATCGACACCGCCACCGATATAGAGTGTGACCGGCCCAGTCTCGATACCAGCCTTCAGGCTGAGCGCCAGCGGCACGACATCGGCCTGCATATTCACCTCGTAGCCGCTCTGAAAACCATAGAAATTGGTATAACTGGTGAAATAATCCTCGGTCTTCTCGGCGTTGAAGTAACCGACCGTGCCCTCAAAGGCGAGCAGACCCGGCCCCGGCAGCACATCGAAACCGTAGCCGATTTCGCCGCTGAAGCCGGTATCGATGTCACCCTCATCCGGCAGGTAAACACCGGCCTTGCCAACAAGATAACCGCCATCGGCCTGGGCCAGTCCAGCCGTCATTGGCGCCAAAAACAAGGCCGCCGCTGCCACAAGAATTCTTTTTCTCATAACCTGCCCTCCTGAATTTGCGAGTGAAAAAACATCCTGCACGAATGAATTTATTTAATATACACTATTTTGCGCCGCTACTGTGGTCAATTTTTTTTTCGACCCAACCATAAAGGACTAGTCCAGCCATGAACAATACCGTTGCCGAATCTTCAGACACGCCGTGGCCGGTCATCACAGAGGAAACAGCCGTTCCCGCCGATTCACCGTGGTTTTCCGGCCATTTTCCCGGCAATCCAATTTTGCCAGGCGTTGCTCAACTGGAAATGGTGGCGGCGGCGATTGCCCGGAATTCCGGTAAAAATCTTTACGTCACACGGCTTGGCAGGGTAAAGTTCAAAGCTCTTGTCCATCCGGACGAGCGCTTGCGTATCGAGGCGCGGGCGGAGGGCGAAACTGGCGCCTTCGTCTTCAGCATCCATGCCGGCGGCAGGGAAGTCTGTTCCGGCACTATGATCCTTTCAGAAAAAACAGCGAAAACTCATGACTGCAATTGAACCAACCATCACCAGAGTCGCGGCCATCATCATTGACGAACTGAAATTGGAGGACGTGACGCCGGAAACCTTCGATCCCGATCTCGATCTGGTCGATGAGGTAGGTATAGATTCGATGGATCTGGCGACCATCGCCCTGTCGATCCGTGACGAATTCGCCATTCGCATTGACGAGGACGACTATCCCAAACTGACCACCGTGCGCATCATCGCTGAATATATCCGCGATAAAAAAGAGGAAAAGTAAATGGCCGTCACGGCAACGACCTGGAAATTCACCGATATTCTGGCTGTTCCAGAAATTGGCGCCCGCTTTGCGAAAGTCAGGCGATGGTTCTTCCTGCGCGAATCGACCTACGATATGACCAGCCGCTGCAACATCCGCTGCGAAGGCTGCTATTACTATCGGGGTGACAAACAGTTCGCGCCGGAAAA
>DOMU01000198.1 GCA_003509305.1 Desulfobulbaceae bacterium
ATTTCCTGGGCGCGGCGCATGGCGCGGTTGCTGACGCGCTTGCCAAGCGCCGCCACGCCTTTGATGGCGATTTCATCGAAATGAATATCGACATAGTGGCTGCGCGCCCGCGACGAAGGGGTCAGATACACGCGGGCGTGTTTGTCGTCATCGGTCAAGATAAGGGCGAGTTGCGAGCGGGCGTGCTCCGGGAACAGGCGGTACTCCTTATCGAGGATGAAGGCCGGGGTTTTGCAGCGTTTAACGTAGGCCAGGTTCTCTTTGCCGTCGCGGTAGATCAGGTTGAATATCTGGTCTTTATCGATGCGGCCAAACCAGGCCAGATCAGAGCCGACGAAGATTTTTTCCGGCACGTTCACCACTTTATACAGGCCATCGGCGAAGATGAGCAGCACCTTGTCGTACTCGGAACAGGCGACCGGCGCCATACCGCCCTCCTCCGCTTTCATCTGAAAACCGAGAAAGCCCGATTCGGCGTTGTAGGCGACATGCAGATTGGCCAAGGCCACTTCGCGCACGTCGATTTCGGAAAACTGGTGGATTTCCGTCTGGCGCGGATGATCGCCTCCGTAGTCCACGAGTAATTTTTCGAGATAAGAAACAGTATGGCCGACGGTATCCTTCAGCGCCTTTTCGACGGCGCGGATGTTTTTCTCGATTTCGCGGATTTCCTTTTTCTGCCGCTCGATGTCGAAACGCGAGATGCGTTTTATGCGGATTTCAAGCAGTTTTTCTATATCGTCTTTCGTCGCCGGACGCTGCAATTCTGCGGAAAAATCGGCGAGCGCCACGGAAATTGTTTCGATGATCTCACTATATACTTTTATCTCTTCAATTTTTTTATAAATCCGCTCCTCAATGAAGATCTGTTCCAGCTTCCGCGCCTGCAATCGTTCTTTCAGATGCGCCAGCTCGATCTCCAGCTCCCTGGTCAGCAGCTCGACCAGCCGCGTGCTATTGAAGCGCAGCACCTCGCTGACCGACATGACTTCCGGATTGTTGCCGCGAATCAGGGTTAAATTGGGCGAAACGCTGATCTCACAATCGGTATAGGCGTAGAGCGCGTCGATGGTCTCCTGGGCGTGGACGCCACGGGCCAGTTTGATCTCGATTTCCACCTCTTCGGCGGTATAGTCGTTGATCGACAGGATTTTGATCTTCCCGGCCTTAGCCACCTTTTCAATGGAATCGGCTAGGCTTTGTGTGGTGGTACCAAACGGTATCTCGCGGATGACGACGGTTTTGTCGTCTTTTGATTCAATCCGGGCGCGGATGCGCACCTTGCCGTTGCCGTCCTGATAATCGCTGACGTCAAGCAAGCCTTTTTGCGGAAAATCGGGAAAAAGCCGAAACTCCTCGCCGCGCAGAATGGCGATCTGCGCCTGGAGAAGTTCATTGAAATTGTGGGGCAGGATTTTTGTCGCCATGCCGACGGCGATACCTTCCGCCCCCTGCATGAGCAGAATCGGCAGCTTGGCCGGCAGCACCACCGGCTCTTTCATGCGGCCATCGTAGGAATCGACGAATTCGGTGAGCTGCGGATAAAAGAGGATTTCCTTGGCCAGGGGCGTCAGCCGGCATTCGATGTAGCGGGCCGCCGACGCCTGATCCCCGGTGAAGATGTTGCCGAAATTGCCCTGACGTTCGATCAGGTAGCCTTTATTGGCCAGGTTGACCAGGGCCGAGAAAATCGAGGCGTCGCCATGCGGATGCAGCTTCATGGTTTCGCCGACGACATTGGCCACCTTGTGGAAACGGCCATCATCCATGTTGTACAGCGTTTGCAGGATACGCCGCTGCACCGGTTTCAAACCGTCTTCTATCGCCGGAATCGCCCGGTCGCGGATGACATACGAAGTGTATTCGAGAAAATTTTCATCAAACAGCCGGTGCAACCCACCATTGATTCCTTCCATGCCGATCCGCAAAAAAGAGAGAAAAAAACCTACATGCTGAGAACAAGATTCTCCATGATATACTGTCGCCGTTCCGGGGTGTTTTTACCCATATAGAACGACAGCACCCGCTGCACCTCACTGGCCGTATCCAAACCAACTTCGCGCAGGCGGATATCCGGGCCGATGAACTGTTTGAATTCTTTTGGCGAAATTTCCCCCAAACCTTTGAAGCGCGTGATCTCCACCGCCTTTTTCCTGCCCGATCCATGGAGTTTGCTGGCCGCCCTCTGTTTTTCCGCTTCCGAATAGCAATAAATGGTTTCTTCTTTGGTACGTACCCGGAAAATTGGCGTTTCCAGGATGTGGATATAACCAAATTTGACCAGCGGCTCGAAGAATTGCAGGAAAAAAGTCAGCAACAGGTTGCGGATGTGCAGGCCATCGACGTCGGCATCGGTGGCGAAAACGATCTTGTCGTAGCGCAGACCGGCCAGTGAATCCTCGATATCGAGCGCCCGCATCAACTGGTACATCTCCTCGTTCTTATAGAGAAAGGCCAGGCGCTGGCCGAAGACGTTCATCGGTTTGCCGCGCAGCGAAAACACCGCCTGCCGCATCGGGTCGCGTGACGAGACGATGGAGCCGGAAGCCGATTGCCCTTCGGTGATGAAAATCATGTTCTCGCGGCCCGGTGGCGATGGATTGCCACGACTGGGATGGTATTTGCAGTCCTTCAACTGGGGAATTTTAAATTCCACCCGTTTGGCCTTGGCGCGGGCCTCCTTGCGCACCGACTGCAATTCCTTGCGCATCTTCTCGTTGTTCTGAATCTTTTCCAAAAGCAGCCGGGCGGCCTCGGCGTCCTGGTACAGGGACTTTTCCACCGCCTCTTTGACCGTGCCGACAATCCAGGCGCGAATATCGGTATTGCCTAATTTATTTTTCGTCTGCGATTCAAAAATCGGGTCTTTGATCTTGACGGCTAAGGCCCCGATAATGCCATCGCGGACATCAGTGTTGACGAAGGATTTTTTCGAGAATTCGTTGACCCCCTTCAATACCCCTTCGCGAAAGGCCGACAGATGGGTGCCGCCTTCGCTGGTGTAGGTGCCGTTGACAAACGAGAAATAATTTTCGCCATAGGAGTTAAGATGGGAAAAGGCGAATTCCAAAGTTTTGTCACGATAGGAAATCCGCGCGTACAAATTATCATCGTCCATTTCCTTTGCCAGAAGGTCGATCAGACCGCGTTCCGAATGATACTGCGCCCCGTTCAGGCGCAGGCGCAGCCCGGCATTGAGATAGGCGTAACGCCACATGCGCTTGTCAAGAAACTGGGGATCAAAATGGAAATTCGGGAAAATTTCCGAGTCGGGCGAAAATTCGATCAACGTGCCGTTTTTCTCCGCGCTTTCGCCCTCATCTTTTTCCAGCAATTCGCCGCGCCGGAAACGGGCGTGGGCGAAGCGGCCATCGCGGTAGGCCGTGACCTGGAAAAATTCCGACAGGGCGTTGACCGCCTTGGTGCCGACGCCGTTGAGGCCGACGGAAAACTGAAAAACTTCGGTATTGTATTTGGCGCCGGTATTGATCACCGATACGCATTCGACAATTTTACCGAGCGGGATGCCACGGCCAAAATCCCGCACCGCCACGCGGCCATCCTCGGCCAAATGGATGTCGATGCGTTTGCCGGCGCCCATGATGAATTCGTCAACGGCGTTATCGACAATCTCTTTCAGCAGGATATAAATGCCATCATCGGCGTGGCTGCCGTCACCCAGGCGGCCGATATACATGCCTGGACGCTTGCGGATGTGCTCCAGCGAGCTTAAGGTTTTGATCTTACTTTCATCGTACTGATGCTTGCCTGCGTCCATTCTTCCCCCGGCGCCTCGGAAATGGTGGTGAAAAACCGATGAATCCTAGTCAATTCCGGGAAAATTGGCAAGCTGTGGGACAGTAAACGGCAGGAGAAGCAGCACACGATTTCCGTGGCCTCATCTTCCCGCATCGGGTGAAACCGATAAAAACGCCGGGGAGAATATTGGGCTTGACCAGCTCTCTCGTTAAAGACTAAATTCAAACCGAAAAGGAGGCTGCATATGAAATTAGCGGACAGAGTCAAGCCGATAAGTTACATGAAAAGCCATGCGGCGGAAATTATCAGGGAATTCGGCGAGCATGACGAGCCTCTGTGGATTACCCAGAATGGCGAGGTCAAAGCTGTTATGCAGAGCATTGCCAGCTACGAAGAAACCCAAGAGGCTATGGCGCTGCTGAAGATTCTCGCCCTCGGCGCAGCCCAGATCGAGACGGGCAAGGTGCAATCGGCGGCTGAAGCCATTCAGCGGCTCAGAAATCGTGGTGAGAGAAGCTGATGTCTTTTCAGGTATTTCTCACCAATGACGCGGCCCGCGACCTGGAAGAGCTATACGATTATATCGCATCGCATGACTCTCTTGGCAAGGCGGAGTATGTGCTTGACCACATCGAAAAAACGTTTCTGAGCCTCCAGGAGTTTCCGGCGCGAGGCGCTTTCTCCAAAGAATTACTGCCCTTGGGCATCCGCGAATACCGGGAAGTTTTTTTCAAACCCTATCGAATTATCTACCGGATTATTGAAAGGAATCTCTATGTCATGCTGATCGCCGACGGTCGCCGGGACATATACAGCCTGTTACGCCGGCGTCTATTGGCGGTATAGGAACCACCGTTTGGGAGAACGCGTATGGGCGTGCTGCAAGGCAATATTACAGGACTGAAGAAGCAGCAACTGAAAGCTCTGGAACGGCTGGCCGNNCGGAGATGGCGCGGGCGATGAGCGCCATCTCGGCGGAGATCAACCGTCAGGTCGGTTTGCTCGTCGCCCGTTCCGGCGATATTGACATGGTGCTTGTCGGCGACCGCAACGGCATCATGATTCCACAACTGGCCCGGCGCGGAACGCGTTCAGGCAGCGGCGGCAGGCTGCGCGGCCTGCGCTTTGTGCACACCCATCTGGCCGGGGAAAAAATCAGTGAAGAAGACCTGATGGATCTGCTCTTCCTGCGTCTCGACCTGCTGTCGGTAACCAAGGTGGATGCCGACGGCCTGCCCGCCCGCCTGGAATCGGCGCATCTTTTGCCGCAGGCGGTTGACGGCAAAAACTGGCGTTTGCTGTCGCCAGTTCATCCGGCCAATCAAAAAGGCTCAGTTNNTGATCGAAGATTTAGAGCGGCAATTCGCCATGGCCGCCGCTTCCCGCGCTATCGCCGCTGGCGGCGACCGGGCGATTCTCGTCAGTGTCAGTACCGAGAACCGCGCCCTGGCCGAGGAATCCCTGGCCGAACTGGCTGAGTTGGCCCGTTCCGCCGATGTCACCGTGGCCGGCCGGGTTTTGCAGCGTCGCGCTCAGGTCAATTCGCGCCTCTTGATGGGCANNAAATCATGATCCAGGCGCTCACCACCGATGCCAATCTGTTGATTTTCAACCAGGAACTGGGCGCCTCGCAGATGCGTTCGATCACCGATTTCAGCGATCTTCGCGTCATCGACCGCACGCAACTGATCCTCGATATCTTCGCGCGGCGCGCTTTGAGCCGCGAAGGCAAATTGCAGGTGGAAATGGCGCAACTGAAGTATCTCTTGCCGCGCCTGACCAGCCGTGACGACGCTCTGTCACGGCTCACCGGCGGCATCGGCGCGCGAGGCCCTGGCGAAACCAGGCTCGAAATCGACAAACGCCGTATCAACGACCGGCTGGCGCGGCTGAAAAAAGAACTCGACACCGTCACCGCCGAACGCTTCCGCAGGCGTTCCCGCCGCCGCAAAAAAGATTTGCCGGTGCTGTCTTTAGTTGGCTACACCAACGCCGGCAAATCGACACTGCTCAACACACTGACGGACAGTGATATTGTCGCCGAGGACAAGCTGTTCGCAACACTTGACCCAACCAGCCGCCGCCTGCGTTTTCCCACCGAAATGGAGGTGATCCTGACTGATACCGTTGGCTTCATCCGCAACCTGCCGCCCGCTTTACTGCAAGCCTTCATGGCCACTTTGGAAGAGCTGCGGGAAGCCGACCTCCTGGTGCATGTCATTGACGTGGCCGACCCAGCTTTCCGGCGGCATATTGCGGTTGTCGAGGAACTCCTGCGGCAACTGGACCTGGCTGATATGAGCGTCTTGAAGGTTTATAACAAGATCGACGCGGTGGAGAATCCGGAAGAAATCATGCGCCTGGCGGCGGAAGACGGGGCCATCGCCATCAGCGCCCGCGACCCGGAAAGCTTACGGCCTTTCCTTGCGCGGGCGGAAAAAATGATTGGCAAGGCCCTGGCGTCCACTTCAGAAAATAACGTCGGCGCCAACGCTTAAGCAAAGAAATCTGTTAATCGTAGATGATGGCCGTGTAGCGGGCAAGAATTTCCTCAATGGCCTCATCAAGCTGGGCGGCTACCTCATGGATTTGATATTCACGCCCGCATTCACGGCACTTCAGCCGTACACGGCGGCACTGCCGCAACACTTCCAGTTCACCACCGCAGTCAGGGCATTTCATGGGGATTCCATCAATTCGGCCCGCGTAAACAACGCCTTCAGCGGAAAACCAGCGGCGGCCAGCGCTTCGGCGCCGCCTTCCTCGCGATCGACAATGGTCGCGATCAGACCGACTTTAAAGCCCGCCGCCTGCACACGCTCAATCACCCGCAAAAGCGTGCCGCCGGTGGTGACGACATCTTCAACCAAGGCGACCAAACCACCTGCCGGCATATTGTTCAAACCTTCGATGAAATTGCCGGTACCGTGCCCCTTGGCTTCCTTTCTGACGATGAAGGCCGGAATCGGCTGACCGGCCAGATAGCTGGCAATGGCGACGGCGGTCACTAACGGGTCGGCGCCAAGGGTCATGCCGCCAACCGCCGTGACTGGCTGATTTTCAGTGGCGATCAGTTCATAAAGCAGCTTACCGCAGAGGTAGGCTCCCTCCGCCGACAGCGTCGTCTGCTTACCGTCAATATAAAAATCGGAGGTTCTGCCGGAAGTCAGGGTAAAGGTGCCGCGACGCCAGGATTTTTCCCGGATAATCGCTTTCAGGCGGCTGCGTTCGTCGCCAAGTTGGTTCTTGCACATAGTCATTGCAGGGAATGTATTTGAAAAATATAAAGCGGAAACGGCAAATCAGCCTTCACCCAGCACCTTGCGGTAGATCATCTCCTGCCGCTCCTCTTCCGGCGCCGGGTCAACCCAGTGGATGAAAGATTCGGCCACCCGCTGGTAGGNNGCTTTGCACAGCGGGCAGATGCTTTCCGCCTGGTCGCGGTACATGATTACCTTCGAGGCCGGTTCGCCATCCGCCGCCACCGCCGCCATCTTGCGGCAACCGCATTGCATCCGCACCACGACGACGCCAACGCCATCCGGGCTGCCTTCGAGGATGCCCTCAATCATGGCCAACTCAGTCTTTTCCGCTTCGGCTCGTCGTTTCTCTCGCTTGTCTTTTTTTTGTGACATTTTATTTTATAAAAAATAGCCGGGCGCGGCATGAGATCGCGCGCCGGGGACGTTTCAATTCATTCATTATAACCGCCATGATCAAAACCGCCGAAGAACTCTCTCTTTTCATCGACCACACCGTCCGTGCGAACGAAACCGCTCAGGCAAAGGAATTTCTCGCCAGGAGCGCCAGCGACCGCCAAGCGCTGCTCTTGACCAGCGAATACTATACCAATCTGCCTGAAGTCAGCGACGAGGCGCTACTCGCCATCAAGCCACTACGAAAACGACGCGGCCTGGGGCTGTTCGTGCTTGAAACCGCCAGTCACCACTATCTGGCCATCAGCGACAGTGACGAGGCGCGGATCCTCGGCGAATACCAGGTCGAAGACCTGCCCGCCGAGCTGCTCGCCCACTTTGGCTTCAAGGACAACGCCGCCTTCAAAGCCGATTGCCCAGAGGCGGCGACACTTTCCGACCTACGCGCCTTCACCAGCCGTGGCCATTGCCCGGTCTGCGGTGTGGCCGAAGGCGAAATCCATCTGCTCGGCTGCCCGGTGGAAATCTGCCCCTGGTGCGATGGCCAGCTCACCCGCTGCAACTGCCGCTTTGAGCAACTCGGCGTCGAGGAAATCGACGAAGAGCGGCTGGAAATGTTCGAGGATCTGCTCGAAGCCAAAGGCCGCATCCCTTACAGCCGCGAGCAGTCGCCAGCCTATCCGGGCACCAGTGCCGGACTCGATCAAGGTTGAGCCACTTTCACCGACTGTAGATGACGGTAGAGGTCTGAATCCGCCGAAAGCATCAGCGTCGTGTTTCCTCCCACCACCTTTTTATAGCTGTCTAACGTCTTGAAAAAGGAAAAGAATTCCGTGTCCTGCATATAAGCCTGGCCGTAAATCCTCGTCGCTTCGGCGTCGGCCTGGCCCTTGATTTCCAGGCTCTCGCGATTGGCGTTGGACAGTATGGTCTGCAATTCCCGCTCGACCCGACCGAGAATCTCCGCTTTTTCGCCCTCACCCAGCGACCGCTTTTCAGCGGCGATACGTTTACGCTCGGAAATCATCCGCTCATAAACCGTCGCCCGTACCGTGTCGGTATAATTGACCCGTTTGAACATGACATCTATCAATTCGATGCCATATTCCGGCGTCGCCTTCTGGGCTATTCTGACGATTTCGTCAGTGATCCCATCACGGCCCAGATTCGGCCTGGTGCCGATACTGGCCTGCGGAGTGGTCGGCGACATGGTATCCCGCGACCAGTCGGAACTGCGAATGATTTCAGAGAGATCGCTCTTATTCACCATATCGCGCACCGTGCCGCTGATAATGTCGCTCAAAAGCGACTGCGCCTGACGTTCGTTGCCAGCCCGCTTCATGAATTGCAGGGCATCGGAGATGCGCCAGCGGGCGGTAATGTCGAGAAAGATAAAAGTCTTATCATTGGTCGGGATTTCTCGCGGCTCATCGTCCCATATCTGGATGCGCTTGTCGAAGAAATTGGTCTGCTGCAAAAACGGGATCTTCACATGCAGCCCGGCCTGAGTGATCGGCTCGCCGATAGGCGCGCCGAACTGCGTCACCACCACCTGTTGGCCTTCCTTGACGATGTATAAGCCGTCATAAATCAGCGCCAACAGCAAGAGCGCCACCGCGACGCCAATAAAACCGAGAATATTTTTCATGGCTGACCACTCGCTTTTGGCGCCGGCTCTGGAACCAGTCCTTTTTCGGAAAGATTGATGAACGGCAGCGGCGCGTTCTGGCCTTTCGTCATCACATAGACATTTTTCACCGACGGCAGGATATCTTGCATGGTTTCCAGATACATGCGCCGCCGCGTCACATCCTGGGCGTTCCTGTACTCTTTCAGGATGGCGACAAAACGTTCCGTTTCACCTTTAGCGGTGTTGACCCGCGCCGCCGCATAGCCATGAGCTTCTTCGACCATCTTCTTCGCGTCGCCACGAGCCTTGGGAATTTCTTTGTTGTAAACGGTCTCCGCCTCGTTGACCAGACGTTTCATGTCCTGGTCGGCCTCATTGACCTCGTTGAAGGCCGGTTTCACTGGATCCGGCGGGTTGATGTTGCGGAACTGGACGGTGACGAGGCTGACTCCGGCATTTAAGGTATCGAGCAACTTCTGCAGTTCCTGCTTGACGTTACCGGCCAACAGTTCACGGTTGCTGAGGACGTAATCGAAATCCATATTGCCGATGATGCGCCTGGTCACGCTTTCCGAGGCGTCATGAATGGCCTGCTCGACGTTTCTGATTTTAAAGAGAAAATTGTAAGGGTTACTGACCTTGTACTGGACGATCCATTCGACGTTAATCACGTTTTTATCGGCGGTGAGGCTGAGCGACTCCATCTCCAGCGCCGGTTGCGCACCTGACAGAATTGCCGCCCCGCTATCGCGAAAACCAAACTCAAGGCGGCGCGTCCGCTCAACATCGACCTTGGTTACGGTATCGATATAGGGAATTTTCATATGCAGGCCAGGCTGAGTTTCGTTGTAAAACTTGCCAAGACGCAGTATGACGCCGACTTCGCCGGGATTGATTTTGTAAAAGGCGTTGTAAATGGCAAAGGCGGCCAGAAGCACCACCACGAAGACGGCTATCTTGCCGATACCGGCGGCCATACCGCCCGGCGTTTTATCGGGGTTGTTTGACGGTGGTGACGGACGGCCCTCGTTACTGAAGAAATCATTTATCTTCTTCAAAAGCTGGGCGATAATTTCTTCCGGCCCCTGTGGACGGTTCCGCCGTCCCCACGGTGGTGGCGGGGGTTCTTGACTGGCCATGAATTTCCTCCTTATATTGCCTGGCGCACAATGGCTGAAATGACCGCATGAGAGAATAGCGATACAATACGGTGCCAGCCGCCTGTTGGCAATCCAAATCAGGCAATTAAAATCGGCAATCTAGGTGAACCATGACTATCGCCAACACCAGGCCGCCGGGCCTGGGCAAACGCCTTTTTCTCTGGGCAGCGGCGGGACCGCCCGCGGAAGCGCCTGGGGGATCGCCTTTATGCAAGCGCTTACGCTTCGTCCTCTGGTGGCTGACGCGGGTGGTCATCATCTGCCACCAAGAACTCACCAGCAACTTCCTGACGATACGGGCTTCCGCCCTGACTTTTGCCGTGCTCTTGTCGCTGGTGCCGGCCCTGGCCATCACCACCGCCATATACAAAGGCTTGGGCGGCGAGGATCAACTGCGGCTGGCCGCCCACCGATACCTTGATGAGCTGGACAGGCAGCCGGTCATTCAGCTTGGCGACAAGCCGGACAAAGCGGCGGAAACGGGCACGGACGCGGTCAAAGGCGCGGCGGCGAAAAAGGATGTGGCGGGCGATGACTCGGTGGCCGG
>DOMU01000112.1 GCA_003509305.1 Desulfobulbaceae bacterium
GTGTTCCAGCATTTCAACCTCTTCCCGCACCTGACCGTGATGGGCAACATCACCCTCGCGCCGATCATGCTTGGACTGCAAAGTAAGGCCGAGGCTGACGAGAACGCTAAGCGGCTGCTAAACCGCATAGGGCTTATCGACAAGGCGGACGAGTACCCGAACATGCTCTCCGGCGGTCAGAAGCAGCGCATCGCTCTGGCCAGGGCGCTGCTCTGCGACCGGCCCATTCTCATCATTGACGATGGCCTGTCGGCGGTCGATGTCGATACCGAAGAACAAATTCTTGCCGCGCTGGCCGATTATTGCCGCGGTCGTATCGTCATCCTCGTCTCGAACCGCCTGAAAACCCTGGCCGAAGCCAAAGAAATCGTCGTCTTTGACGAAGGTAAAGTAGTGACCAGAGGCGACCAGCGGACGATGCTGGCAAAAAGCCATCTCTACCAGGCCATGGCCGCCAAACAGTTGTCAGGCGGAAGCGAACATGCAATTTGATCACTACATGGAGGAAGGCGAAGTCGGCCACGTCGGCGACCTGCGGCTGTGGGGACGCATTATCCGCCTCGGCGCGC
Organism: Desulfobulbaceae bacterium; assembly: GCA_003509305.1. Classification (GTDB taxonomy): domain Bacteria; phylum Desulfobacterota; class Desulfobulbia; order Desulfobulbales; family Desulfocapsaceae; genus UBA8130. Next base: position 570 of record DOMU01000112.1, read on the forward strand.
GGCACCGCTCACAAATGGCCGCGGCGGTGTTCCTCTCCTTCGTGCTCACCGCTGGCACCATGGCCCTGCCCTGGTTATTGCAGCAGGCCATCGACCTCTATATCACCGGCGCCAGCCTGCCTAAACCCGAACGCCTGGCCGGCATCGCCACCTCTTGTCTGTGGTATGGCCTGATCGTCGCCGGCGTCTTCCTGGTGTCCTTCACGCAGATTCTGCTCCTGGAGTATATCGGTCAGGGTATCATGCACCAGATGCGGCAGTCTCTGTTCATCCATCTGCTGGGCCGCGATCTGGCCTTTTTCCATGAACATCCAAGTGGCCGCCTGGTCACGCGCCTGACTAACGATATTCAGAATATGTATGAGATGTTCACCTCGGTGATGGTGACCATTTTCAACGATATTCTGCGCATGTTCTCGATCCTGGTGTTTCTTGTCTGGATCAATCCGCGCCTTGGCGCCTGGATGGCGAGTTTCGTGCCGCTGGTGGCGCTGGTCTCGGTCTTTTTCGCCAAACTGTCACGGAAGCAGTTCCGGCAGATCCGCAGCCAACTGTCAACGATCAACAGCTATCTGGCCGAAGCCATCGCCGGTATCGGCATGTTACGAATCTTTGCCCGCGCCGTTGCCGCCAGCCGCGCCTTTCATGCCATGAGCCACGAGTTCTACCGGCGGACGCTGGGTCAGATCAAAGTTTTCGGCCTGTTCATGCCGATGACCGAATTGATGAGCACGGCGGCCATCGCGTTGATTCTTTGGTACGGCGGCGGCGAGGTGATCCAGAAGCGGCTGACCTTGGGTGAGCTGGTGGCCTTCATCTCCTACATGCGCCTGTTCTTTCAGCCACTGCGCGAGTTATCGCAGAATTACTCGATCGTCCAGTCGGCGATGGCCTCGGCTGAGCGCATCTTTCAACTGCTCGACGAAAAAAATGCCATGCCGGTCGCTGAGCCGCCGACGGCGCTCCCGGCCCCCTGTGGCGAAGTATGTTTCGAGAACCTCTTTTTTGGCTACAAGGAAAATGAGCCAATTATCCATGGCCTCAGCCTGTGCCTGCCGCCGGGCGCGACGGTGGCCCTGGTCGGTGCCACCGGTTCCGGTAAAACAACTTTACTTAATTTATTGCTGAGGTTTTACGATCCCTGGCAGGGCCGCATCACCATCGACGGCGTTGATATTCGCCAGGCCGACCCGGCGCGGCTGCGGCATGTGGTTGGCGTCATTTTGCAGGATTCGCTGATTCTGCAGGATACGCTGTTCGCCAATATCGCCATGGATACCGGCGCATCGCGGCAAAAGGTGGAAGAAATTCTGGCCCGAACCGGCATGAACGCCTTCGTCGCCCGCCTGCCGGCCGGCCTCGACACCATGCTCGGCGAAGGCGGCCAAGAGCTTTCGACCGGCGAAAAGCAGCTTCTCTCCTTTGCCAGAGTGCTCTGCCGCGACCCGCGCATCCTGGTGCTCGACGAGGCCACCGCCGCCATCGACACCGAATCGGAAAATATCCTCGAAGAGGCTATGGCCACACTTTTTGCCGGGCGCACTTCGATGATCATCGCCCATCGCCTGTCAACTATCAAGCGCGCCGACCGTATCGTCGTCATGGCCCATGGCCGGATCGTCGAAGAGGGGCGGCACGATGAACTTGTGGCTCAGGGCGGCGCCTACGCGGCCATGGTGGCGATGGACATGAAAACGGCGGCGCCCACGCCGTCATCAATGGCGAGTTGATAATTTTTTCGGTTTTCCGTTGATACGTTGCAATGACAAAGGCCGTATCATTATCCCTTTTCCGTTTTGCACCGATTCAAGGAGGTCATCATGTACGTTGACGAGATCATGCGCACCAACCTGATCACCGTTTCCCCGGATACCACGCTGGTGGCGGCGCGAGACCTGCTGAACAACAAAAAGATCGAGCATCTGCTGGTGACCGACAAAGACCAGAAGCTGATCGGTATCGTCTCCGACCGCGACATCCGCCAGAACTGGGCCTCACCGGCCACCACGCTGTCAACGCACGAGCTGCATTATCTTTTGGACAAGATCACGGTCAAGATGATCATGGTGAAAACCGTGATTTCCGTGCCGGTCAGCACCACCGTCGAACGCGCCGCCTTCATCATGCGGCAGCATGACATCAAATGCCTGCCGGTGATGCGCGATGACAAACTGGTTGGCATCATCACCAGCGGCGATGTCATGGGCGTGCTTCTGGACGCCATCGGCCTCGGCGATGGCCAGGGCGAAGATTCGACCAGGCTGTCGGTCTTCGTCCGTGACCGTATCGGCAGCCTGGCCCGGATAACCTCTCTCTTAAGCCAGGCAGGAATCAATATCCAGAGCATGTTGTTCTGGGCCTTGCCGGGTCACCCCGGCATCCTCCAGATGGTGATCCGGGTTTCGGTCAGCGACAGGGACCAGGCGATGAAGGCGCTGGCCGCCGGAGGCGTCACCGCCAAAAATTACTACACCGAAGACCTGACGCCCTTTCTGCCGAAGGATTGAAGGCGCCGGACAGTCGATAAGCATGGAAACGAAACTTCCCGAAAAAACCGCCCTCGGCGTGCTCACCGCCATTAGCCTGGCGCACTGCATGACCGATACCACGCAGTCGTTGATTATCGCCCTCTATCCTCTTTTCAAAGAGGAATTCAGCCTGAGCTTCACCCAGATCGGCCTGCTTTCTTTCGCCTATCAGATGTGTGCCTCGGTGCTCCAGCCGCTGATCGGTTACTACGCCGATAAGCGGCCACGGCCCGCCGCCCTGCCAATGGGGATGACCGTTACCCTCTTCGGCCTTTTGATGATGGCCTTTTCCCCCAATTATCTCTGGTTGCTGGCGGCCTCAATTTTTCTCGGCATAGGATCGGCGGTTTTTCACCCGGAGTCGTCACGGGTGGCCCATATGGCCTCAGCCGGCCGGTATGGCCTGGCCCAGTCCCTGTTCCAGGTGGGCGGCAACGCCGGACAGGCCATCGGCCCACTGATTGCCGCCCTGTTCGTGATGATACACGGCCAGCGCAGCCTGGCGATTTTTTCCGTCATTCCCCTTTTAGCCATCATCGCCCTGATCTTCATCAGCCGCTGGGCCGCCGCTCATAATCACTCGGCTGGCGAGGCTCGCGGCCAGCACAGGATACGGCATCCTCGCGCCATCATTATCCGCACCCTGGTCATTCTCTTTATCCTGATGCTTTCAAAACAGGTTTATACGGTATGCATCGCCAACTTCTTCACCTTTTATCTGATGCAGCAGTTCGGCGTCTCCACCGAGACCTCCCAGATTTACCTTTTTATCTTTCTTGGGGCTGTGGCCCTGGGCACTTTTCTCGGCGGTCCCATTGGTGACCGCATCGGCCGCAAACAGGTAATCTGGGGTTCGATCCTTGGCGCCGCGCCCTTCACTCTGGCGCTACCCTATGTCGGCCTGCACTGGACAATACTGCTTGCCGCTGTCGCCGGTTTTATCATGGCCTCGTCTTTTTCCGCCATTCTCGTCTTTGCCCAGGAACTCGTACCCGGACATGTCGGCGCCATCGCCGGCCTGTTCTTCGGCCTGGCCTTTGGCCTGGGCGGTATCGGGGCGGCGGCCCTGGGCAAGATCGCCGACAGCGCCGGCGTGGTTACGGTGTTTATCATCTGCTCTTATCTGCCGCTGATGGGTATCCTGACCGCTCTTTTGCCCGCTGAAACACGAAACCGAGGCTGAAGCCAGTATGGGTTCAGGTGGGCAGAAACTTCCCCGTCTTACTCTGTCCAACCACTTCACAGATTTTTATGCGCCGACCGGCCTCAATGCCTTCTTCGTAGTGACCGCTTGAGACCATGCGTCCGGCCAGTCTGCGGCGGCGCAAATGCGGATAGCGCCGGCGCAGCCTTGCTGTCACCGCCGGGTCGGCATCGGCTGTGATCAGGGCGCGGGTTTCCGGCGTCTTGGTTTCCGCCGCCTGATTTCTGCGCAAGATTTCTTCCACTCCCATCAGCACGCCGAGCATGAAGCTGTCGCGCTCGCGCCGTCCGCTGTTCTGACCTTGCCGCTGCCGCCGCCATAAACTCTCCAGGCGTTCAGCCAGAAAATGCCAGGCATGGACGGCGAAATGGACGGCGCCACGGCGGCCAAAGACCTCAAAAACCGGCATTTCCCGATCTTGCCACGGATCGTAGAGCGAGGTTTCGATGATCGAAACGGGGAAGATACCGCTGATGACGCCGAACAGCCGCCGCGTCACACCGCTGACCCTCTGCCTCTTTAACGCTATCGGCAGATAGATAACTTCCTCACCGAGCAGTTCATCTTCGCTCATATCCTGTCGCGCCAGCAGTTGCCGGGCTTTGGTCAAAGCCAGCGCCGCCTCGTGGATATTATCCGATTGTGCCAGGGCCAAGAGTTTCTGCACCCGCCGAACCAGCGGATGGCCCTCGTCGCTTTCACGCCTGGTGGCGGCGAGCGCCTCCTCGTTGATAACGGCGCGGCAAAAGGAAAGCGGCAGATCAAGCCGGCGGCAGGCGGCAAGAAAGGTTTCATCATGGGGCCTGGCGGCGCCGGGGCGTTGGCCGGGACATTCATCGGCCATCTGGTGCGCCATCTCATGCTTCAGCACCAGAAGCGCCGCCGCCCAGCCGTACCGCTCGACCAGATCGAAGCTGATGGAGAGACGCCGGTTGTCTTTTTCCCAGAAACCAAGGCGGGTAAGGCCCTGGTGCAGCGCGAAAACCGCGGGCCGCAGGCCAAGGCCATAACGGACGTTGATCATTGCAAACTCCCGCCGCAACTGACCCAGCCAGCGCCGCGTCAAAAGCCGCGCCAGTTCCGCCTCATCGCGGGCGGAATCCGTCTCGTTTTCCATGCCACTTCCCCACTTCGTGCTTGTGTCTCTTGGCTGAATTCGGTAAGGTCAACGGATTTTCCCGGTTCGGAAAACCGCTCTTTCATCACCGACAAATCCCCTTTTATGAATCGCACCGCCTCCTGGCCCCTGCTGCTCTACAGTTACCTGATTACCGAGATGCTCGCCCCGTTTTTCGCGAGCTTTCTCGTAATGAACGCCATTTTTTTTCTGGTAAAGCTGATCCCTTTTCTCAATTTCGCGCTGGAATTGAACATCGGCGCCGCCGATTTCATCCGCCTGCTCAGCTATACATTTCCCAACATGTTTCTCTACACCATGCCGATGGCGGCGATGATCGGCGTCACCATCGCTTTTTCCAGGCTGTCGAGCGATGCGGAAATCCTGGCCCTGAAGGCCGGTGGCATCAGCGCCTATCAGATCATGCCGCCGGTTTTCATCGTCGCCCTGGCGATCACTTTGTTCACCGCCTATTTCTCGGTACAGTTGATTCCAATCAGTGAAACGGCCATGCGCCAGCTCACCTATCAACTGATGAAGGAAAAGATCGACAAGGGCATTCAGGAATACCAGTTCACCGAGGCTTTGGGCGATCTGGTGGTGCATGTCGGCCACATCGACAAGGAAAGCGGAGACTGGAGCGATGTCTGGGTGTCAGACATGCGCGGCGGCGGCGAAAACCCGACGATCACCATGGCCGCCACCGGTTCGATGCACTCTGACCTGGCGAAAATGAACGTCACCATCACCCTGCGCGACGGCAGCCTAAACCGGCCCGACCAGGCGGATGCGCAGATCATCCACTTCAGGGAATACGTTATCAACATCCCGCTGCAACCACCGTCGATGGGCGGGCTAAACCGTGGCACCCTAACTATGCCGGAACTGATTGATAAGGCGAAGGAATACGGCTGGGATACGGAACGGGCACGGATCATGCTGATTGAATACCACAAACGGCTGGTGCTGCCGGTCGGCTGCCTCTTTCTCACGGTTCTGGGCCTGCCCTTCGGCCTTCAGGCCGGGCCAGGCCGCAAGGCGGTCGGCATCCCGTTGGGACTGGGGGTCTTCATCGGCTATTACATCCTGTTTACTATCGGCAAGATGTTGGCCAGGGACAGCAATCTGCCGGTAGCGCTTTGCATGTGGGCGGCCAATATTTTTTTCCTGCTGCTGGCGCTCTTTTTCATTCATCGCGTCACCAACGAACTCCCGCTGTTACCTGAACCGGTTTCGCGGATTCTGGGCAAATTCTTCCGTCTCATCGCCCTGCCGTTTGTGACACTGGCACGACTCGGTCGCCGTCTGTTTGGCCACAGGCCAAATACGTCCATGGTCGCGGAGGGAAAAAGTCTGGCCGTGCATGGCGACCCGAAAAATAAAATCTTTCATTTTCCTGACTGCGATCAGTATTATTCGCCAAAATGCACCATGGAATTTCAGTCCGTGGAGATTGCCAGGCAATCGGGCTATCGTCCCTGTCTGTTCTGCCAGGCCCTGGCCGACGGCACCGCCCCACTAGCCAACCATTCGCCACCGGGAGAAGGCCAGTCATGAAAGTTCTCACCGTTGAGGAAATGCGCGCCACCGACCGTAACGCCATCACCAACCTCGGCATCCCCGCCGCCCTGCTCATGGAAAACGCCGGCAACGCCACCGTCGCCCTGATGCGCCAGCTCCTCGGTGATTGCCAAGATACCTTCGCCTGCATCTTTATCGGGCCAGGTGCCAATGGCGGCGACGGCCTGGTGATCGGTCGGCGGCTGGCGCAGATGGGTTGCCAGCCCCTCTTCATCATGCTGGCCGACCCGGAACGCCTGACCGGTGAAACCGCCGCCAACCATGCCACCATCGTCAAGATGGGTATCCCCACTTTCCAGATGCCGCCGCGGCAACTGGCCCATGCCTGCGATGGCATATGGCGCGAAAACCAANNGCGCCATCGTTGATGCCATTTTCGGTGTCGGCCTGAACCGCCCGCCGGAGGGAATTTTCGCCGAGGCCATCGCCTGGATCAACCGCATCCGCGACAGCGGCAAAACTCCGGTCGTCGCCGTCGATTGCCCCTCCGGCCTGCAACTCGACACCGGCCACCTGACCGGCCCCTGCGTTAAGGCCGATCACACGGCCTGTTTCGGTTTCCCGCAACCGGGGCATATGATGTCAGACGGCAAAGAGGTCTGCGGCGAACTGCATGTGCTGGATATTGGCCTCGGCGGTCAGCACGAGCGCAAAGAAAGCGGCGCCATGCTGGCAGTCGGTGAAAATCTGGCAAAGGAAATGGCCACTTCGCTGATTCGCCCGGCCAACCGCC
>DOMU01000082.1 GCA_003509305.1 Desulfobulbaceae bacterium
CCGAACAACCCCAGCCAAGCATCTTGCTGCTGCGCCGCCGCGTCTCGCCCGGCGATCCGTGGTCAGGGCATTTTTCCTTTCCCGGTGGCCGCCGCGACCAGAGTGATGCCAACCTGCTTTCCACCTGTCTGCGCGAAACCTGGGAGGAAACCGGCATCGTTCTTCCGGATAATGCCCTGCGCCTGGCGTTGCCCGCCGCGCCGGTCGGCAGGCAGATGCGTATTCACATGCTGGTGCAACCTTATCTGTTCCAGGTGGAAAAACAGCCTCAGGTCGTTGTTGACCTCGGTGAAATCGCCAGCGCCCATTGGCTTGATGTCACGGCTTTTCGCGACGACCGGCGGCACCGCCAGCAGGAAATGTTTCCCGGCATGAAGTTCCCGGCTTTCCCGCTGGAAGATTACTATCTCTGGGGTTTCACCTACGGCGTCTTGCGGCGGCTGTTTGACAATGAAATCTTGTGAGCCGGGTGGGCTAACAGGATTTTAGAATACTCCAGGCCTGCCACTCTCTCTGAGCGCCGCGTCGCAAGTGCCCAGATGATACATGGTGTGACTGGCCAAGAGGGCGATGGTGGCCGCGTGCGTATATTCCCGGCCTATACGGGCCGAAAGGCCTTTGTTAAGCTGACCGAGCGCTTCGTCATTGAGGCTGGCCAGATAGCCGTCCACCCGTTTTTGCGCCGCTTCCATGTATTCGCGCATAGCCTCTTTACCGGGCGCTGGTATGTCGCTGTTTTTGCCATCAAGGTTGCCGGCATTGGCGCCGAAAGGCGCTGGCGTTTCGGCGGCATTTTCGGCCCGCAGGAAAAAATCAATCGCGTTAAAGGCATGAAAAAATTGCCGCCAGATTGGCCAGCCGCCAAAACGCTGCGCCCAGATATCTTCCGGGCAAAGTTTCAAAAATTCGTCCATCAGCCCAAAGGCGTGGGCGACGCTTGCGGCGAGACTGTCTTTGATTGGGTTGGCCATGGCGTTTCTCCAGGAAAAGATATTGAAATGGCGCGGCCTTTATTGAAGGCTACAGGTAAAATGAATAGCGGGGCGCCCGTCCGCCGTCAATGGCTTTTTTTGCCTTATGCCGCCGCCGCGCCGCCGCCTTTACAAAGTGGTGGATTTGCGCTACTGACTGCTTGTCCGGCAAAACTTTGAAAGTACCCGATGGAAACGATATGAAAAACGACTCCTCTTGTCTGTGTATGACCCTTCACGCCGAGGCCATCGCTCTCGATGCCCTTGGCGACTTTTGCCTTGGCGCCTTTGGCGCGGCGGTGGAACAAAGCGCCGAGGCGCCGGTACTGCGGGTTTTTCTCGAAACACCAGAAAATCCGATGGCCATCGTGGCACAACTGGAAACCTATTGCCGGCAACTGACGAAGACTTTGGCCATTATACCGCCCCGCATCACCTGGGAAATTCTACCTGCCCAGGATTGGGGCAGCCGTTGGAAGGAAAATTTTCATCCCTTTACACTGGCGCCTGGTCTGGTGATTGCCCCAACCTGGGAAAAATACGTGGCGCGGCCCGGCGAGAAGGTCATCGTCATGGATCCCGGCATGGCCTTTGGCACCGGCCATCACGCCACCACTTCGATGGCGGCGGCGCTGACACTGGAAACGGTTGAGGCTGGGGACGGCAAGACGGCGCTTGATGTCGGCTGCGGCACCGGTATTTTGGCCATGGCGGCGGCCCTGGCCGGAGCCAAGAGAGTTCTGGCCATTGATAACGACCCGCTGGCGGTAACGGCGGCGCGCGACAATGTGGCGCGAAATTGCCTCGTTGAACGTATTGACGTTGGTGGCGACAATCTTACCACTGTGTCAGGAAGCTTCCAGCTTGTCATTGCCAATATCGTTCACGACGTGCTGCTGGCTTTAGCCGCTGATTTGACCAGGCTGACCGGGCCGGGCGGCGTTTTGATCCTGTCGGGCATTCTCGCCGGCGAGCAGGAACAATCCATTACCGCGCATTTTGCCACCCTCGGTTTTTCTCCGCGTGACCAGCGGCGGCAGGACGAGTGGGTGGCGCTGCGGCTCGATAAAAAGAGGTAACGATGCGGCGCTTTTTTGTTGACCAATTCGCCATTGACGGCGATGAAGTGCTGCTGAATGCTGCTGAATCCCATCATCTGACCAGGGTGCTGCGGCTGGTCAAGGGCGATGGCGTCGAGCTTTTTGACGGTGATGGCGCGGTCTACGATGGCGTCATTGTCGAAACCGGTGCCGTGGGGCAGGGCAGGGCGCGGGTGCGGATTCTGTCGCGCCGCCATGAGGAGACGGCGACAAAACCGCTGGTCATCGCCCAGGCCATGCTGCGCGGCGGGAAAATAGATGAGCTTCTTCAGCGATATACCGAACTCGGCGTCGATACTTTTGTTCCACTTTGGACGAGTAGATGCCAGGGAAAGTTTGATCTTATAAAAGAAGAAAAGCGTCAGGCCAGGCAACTGCGGATCATCGAAGCCGCCTGCAAACAGTCGGGCCGCGCCCGTCCGCTGCGTTTGGCCAGGCCGCAAAACTTTGCCGATTTCCTCGCCAATTCCGCTGAAGAGCGGTCTGGCTGGAGGCGGCTGATGTTCTGGGAAGAAGAAGAAACCACCAGCCTGCGCGATATATCGTTCGCGGGTGCCGGCGCCATTGTCGCCGTTATCGGCCCGACCGGTGGCTTGACACCAGAGGAAGCGGTGATGGCACGGGCACATGGGTTTTACACGGTGCGGCTGGCTGGTCATATCCTGCGGGCGGAAACGGCGGGNNACGCCTGACGGCCGCCGCTCTCTGTCAGTTTCTTTTACAAAATATCTGAGGCCGTCCGATGAATATGCCGGATATGCCCACCTGTCTGATCGCCGAAGATGACATCAGAATAATCGTCAGGCGTCTCGGTGCCGAAATTGGCGCCAGTTACCGCGATTGTCCGCAGCAACTGGTAGTGGTGGGCCTGCTCAAAGGCGCCTTCATTTTCATGGCCGATTTAGTGCGCCAGCTCGAACTGCCGCTGGCCGTCGATTTTCTCGGGGTTTCCAGCTATGGTGACGGGACGACATCCAGCGGCGATATCCGTCTGACCATGGATCTCGCCACCGACATCGCCGGGCGTGACGTGCTTTTGGTCGAGGATATTGTCGATACCGGTATCACCATCGCGGCGGTGCGGCGACTCCTGGAATGCCGGCGGCCGCGTTCTTTGCGGGTCTGTGCTTTACTCAGCAAACCGGATTGCCGCCGTGTCGATGTCCAGGTTGATTTTATTGGCAAGGAAATCGACGATGTTTTTGTCGTCGGTTACGGGTTGGATTACGCCGAAAATTTTCGCCACCTGCCCTTTATCGGTACGATTTTCAACACAAATAAATTACCAGGTAAAGTATGAAGGAGGAAATATGAATATATGCCGCCATACCGTTTTGGGGGCGTTTCTGGCGCTGGTTATCGTTCTGTCCGCCGTATCTGCTTATGGCGCCGAAATGCTCGCCGTTGCCCGTGATGGCGTTATCCTGCGCGACGCCCCGGATATGAAAGCGAAGGTGCTGTGGAAATATGACAAAGGCTTGCCTCTGGAAATCACCGGCGCCAAAGATAACTGGCGCCGGGTCAGCGATTTCGAGGGCGATGGCGGCTGGCTGCGCGCCGCCGATCTGAACAAAAAACCGCATATGGTGGTGCGGGCTAAAAATGACAGCGGCGAGGAAACTAAAGTCAACATCCGCAGTGGCCCCGGCGAACAATATGAAGTGGTCGGCGAGGCGGTCTATGGCGCTGTATTCTCGACGCTGGAACAGAAACTTGGCTGGGTCCGCGTGCGCCATGATTCCAACCTGGAAGGCTGGATCAAACGCAACCTGCTCTGGGGATTTTAAACCACCAACGGGTAAATTGCGTCGGCGGTATCCACGAGATTCCGGACCGGGCTGTTTTGCAAACCCTCCCGGCCACGAAAACCCCAGGTGACGCCGATGGTTTTCATGTGGGCGTTATCGCCGGTAGCAATGTCGATCGCCGAATCACCGATGAAAAAAGAGGCTTGCGGCGCAAGACCGGCAATTTGCGCCAGTTCAAGGGCGCTGGCGGGGTCGGGCTTTCGCGCATAGCCGTCGCGCAGGCCAAACACCCGCAGGAAATTTACCGCCGGGAAAAAATGCCGCACACAAAGAAGGGTGAATTGATGCGGTTTGTTTGAAAGAATGGCGACGCCGACCTCCGCCGCCACCAACCGCGCCAGCAACTCTTCGACGCCGGGATAGGGTCTTGTCTTCTCATGCCAGCATTCCTGATAATGCCTGACAAATCTGGCGGCGCAATCATCGGCCAGAACCTTTGACGAGCCGGGTGGTATGGCGGTTTCAATCAGCGCCCGCATCCCCTTGCCGACA
>DOMU01000058.1 GCA_003509305.1 Desulfobulbaceae bacterium
GTCGAGGTCCCAGGCGTTCTGGTGATCAAGCAGCTCCTGCACCTGGGCCTGGCGGTCGATGAGTTTCTGCATCTCGTCATCGGTCATCGGTTCGGCGAACTTTTCGTTGATGGCGTTGAATTCGTTAAGCAGATTCACCGTCTCCTGCACGCCTTCCTCGGCCACCTGCTTGACGGTTTTATCGGCGGGCAGTTGCGGCTCCTGCTCCAGATATTCGATGGTCAAGCCTGGCGACAGGATGGTTTCGCCGTTGAACTCCTTATCGACACCGGCCAGAATGCGCAAAAGCGTCGATTTGCCGGAACCGTTCAAGCCGAGGACGCCGATTTTGGCGCCGTAAAAATAAGAGAGGGAAATATCCTTCAGCACCGGTTTGCTGTCGTAATATTTTGATACTTTGATCATCGAATAGATGATCTTTTTGTCATCAACACTCATAATTGTCTGCCGTTCCTGGAATGAAGGATTAACTCATCGTTAAAATGGGGTGGTGAATACTTCAGTTTTGTCGCGCGCCCGTGAAAAAGCGCGATAAGTCGGGATACAAAATATCCTGGCCGTTGATGTAGCTGTCATGCGTATGCCCGGCCATAGTTACAAGCCTGGCATTTGGCATGGCTTTGGCGAGTTCAGAGAACGTCTCCGGTTTGAACAGGTCATGTTCCGCCGCAACGATGAAGGTTGGATTTGTTGCCAGCCGCGTCTCGTCCAAAGTGATATTGGGCTGTTCCAGCATCATTTTGTACAGCGGGTCGCCCGTTTCTTCGTAGGTTTCACGCACGAACCGGTAATTCTCCTCGGTGAAATCCTCCGGCTTCAGGTTAATGCCTAAAAGGGCAAGTTTTCCCAGCATTTCGCCATGGCGCATGGCCAGTAAAAGTGTGGTGATCGCGCCGTCGCTGAAACCAAGGATATGCGGCTTTTCCAGGCCCAGCACGGCAATAAACTGGTGAATATCCCCGGCCATGCTGTCATAGGAATAATCCGCGGTCTTCTCGCTTTGGCCGTGGTTGCGGCTGTCGATGGCATAGAGCGTGAAGTGATGGCGCAATTTCGCGGTCAGCGCATCGAAAATATGGTGGTCTTCACCGTTGCCGTGCAAGAGCAATAAAGACGGGCCAGCGCCGCTCTTTTCATAAAACAGACTGACGCCGTTGACGAGGATATTCATTCCATCAGCCCCGGTCCGCCTTGCGCACCAGACCGCACAGTTCTTCGGCCATGGCGGTGATTTCGGCTTCATCCCGGCCTTCAACCATCACCCGAATCACCGGTTCGGTGCCGGAAGGCCGCACCAGAATACGCCCTTCCTCACCCAATTTTGTCGTCATTTTTGCTTGGGTTTCGGCAAAACCGGGAATATTTTCAACGGCGATTTGGGTCACGGTGCGGACATTTTGCAAAACCTGCGGATAGCTTTCCATGTTCCGCGCCAGTTCCGACAGCGGCTTGTTCCGCTTCATCATGATCGCCAGGAGTTGCAGGGCGGCGAGGATGCCGTCTCCGGTGGTAATATGGTCGAGAAAGACCAAATGACCGGACTGCTCGCCACCAAAGGAATAACCGTTTTTGCGCATACATTCGACGACATAACGATCACCAACCGCCGTGCGTTCGAGCCGGGCGCCGAGGCCATTCATCGCTACTTCCAGGCCCATATTCGACATGACGGTGGCGACCAGGGTCTTCTTTTTCAACTGCCGTTTGCGCATCAGCTCTTCGGCGCAGATGGCCATGATATGATCGCCATCGACAATCGTCCCGCGTTCATCGACGACAATCAGCCGGTCGCCATCCCCATCAAGGGCCAGACCGATATTGGCGCCGGTTTCCTTCACTTTAGTTGCCATCACTTCCGGATGCAGGGCGCCGCAACCCTGGTTGATGTTCTTGCCATCCGGCTCGGCGGCCAGGACCGTCACCTTCGCCCCCAATTCCTGGAATACATAAGGTGCGACACCGTAGGCGGCGCCGTTGGCGCAGTCAAGAACGATGTGTATGCCGTCAAGCGTCATCTGGCGGGGAAAGGTATTTTTCAGAAAGACGATATAGCGGCCACGGGCGTCGTCGATGCGCGTCGCCTTGCCCACTTCCGCCGCCACCGGGCGCAGGGCGGCCATCTTCTGCGAAAAGATCAGGTCTTCAATATCGAGTTCAGCCTCGTCGGGCAGTTTGAAGCCGTCGTTCGAGAAAATTTTGATGCCGTTGTCCTGAAAAGGGTTGTGCGAGGCGGAAATAACCACACCGGCGTCAGCGCGCATTGAGGTGGTGATGAAAGAGATGCCGGGTGTCGGCAACGGCCCGACCTGAAGGACATCGACGCCCATTGAGCAGATGCCAGCGGCCATGGCCTGCTCCAGCATATAGCCGGACAGCCGCGTATCCTTGCCGATGACGATGCGGTGGCGGCGCGGCTTGTTCTTCACGAGAAAGGCGATGGCGCGGCCCACCTGCATGGCGATTTCGATGGTCATCGGATAGACGTTGGCGACGCCGCGAATGCCGTCGGTGCCAAAAAGTTTTCTCATGGCCGCTTACCTTTTTGGGGAAGAAGAATCGCCGCCACGCGCTGGCGTGGCTTTGCCGCTGTTATGCTCCGCCGCCTGGCCGTCGCCTGGTGGTTTCGGCGGCGGGCTGAGCAGACGGACGGTGGCGGGAAAAATGCCGATAACCTCAATCTTCAGGCCATTGTCGCCTTTCGACGTAGCGGTCAGGTTCGCCGTTTCCCCATCCGGGTTTACGACCGCGGTCAGATTGATCAGTTTATGGAGGTCAACTCCCTTTTTGGCTATATCCTGAGGCACGCGCAGCAGAAGGTCGGCCCGCGCCGGGCTGACCTTCTGTTTTTTACCGTTCAGCACCAGCTCGACTTCGACACCGGAGACAGCCTTTTCCACCGTCTTGGCGCTGACTTTGATGTTGGCGGTGACCGATGTATCGCCGATCAAATTGACGATATCAGGAGTGAGATCGAGAGGCACCTGACTCTGTTTTGATTCCTTCAGGCCGGACAGGTCGATGACCTTGGTGCGTAGCTCTTTGATCTGCGACAGGACAGTCTCCGGGCCGCTGATGGAGATACCGTCTGGCTCAATCGTCAGGCTGTTCAACTGGAAACCGGCGGCGACTTCGCCTTTTGTTACCGGCACTACCGGAAAGTATTTCTGCGCCAGCTTGTCGATCGATAAAAGGATCGAGGCTGGCTGTACCCGCAGGACGCTGATACCGCGCGGCGCCGAGACCGAGTCGGTATCGTTGTTGATGACGAAAGTGCCGGGTTGGGCGTTGGCCAGGCTGACCTGCCGCGTGACAGAACCGCTGTTCATCTTTTCAATCGCCAGTTTCGGGCCGCTGACCGTTATATCAATATTGCGCTTGAACTGGCTGGCGATGACCAGGTCGCGCGGCAGGTTCAGCAGTTCGATCGGTACCACGATGGTTTTATCGATCACATCCTCACGCCCGGTCATATACCACAGGCCCAGGGCGAGAAGAACGGAGATGACGCGGTAGAGCCAGTTGTTGTTCCGCAGATGATAGAACAGGCTGTGGCCGCTTTTTGTTTTATCGGAAATCACTTTTTCCATGAGGCTGACGACGGTTGATTGCTGATGAAGATGGCGCGCAGATTGTCCATCAAGATTATCTCGTCCGCCATGGTGGTCAGCGCCCCACGGCGGACCAGGGAAATTTCCTGTGTCTCTTCCGATACCACGACCACCACGGCGTCGGTCTCTTCCGAGATGCCGATGGCGGCCCGGTGGCGGGTGCCGTAGCGTTTATTGATGTAGGGATTCTGGGTCAACGGCAGGATGCAGGCGGCGGAATGGATTTTTCCTTTATTGATAATAACGCCGCCGTCGTGCAGGGGCGACACCGGCATAAAGATGGAAATAAGCAGTTCTTTCGTCAGACGAGCGTCAAGGACAAAGCCGGATTCGACGTATTCGTTCAGGGCCGTATCCCGCTCCATGACCATCAAGGCGCCGATTTTGCGTTTAGACAGGTAGACGGCGGCGCGGACAATTTCATCGAGATCTTTTTCGAGAACGCCGGTGCCGCCGTGAAAAGGCGTGCGCCCGACCTGGGTCAGCGCCCGGCGGATATCCTGCTGAAAAACGATGATGATGATGATGAGCAGGGAGCTGAAAAAAGTCTGCATCAGCCACATCAAGGTCGCCAGTTCGAAGACGCGGGCGAGGAAATACACCACAATCAGAATGCCTATGCCGCCGAGCATTTGCAGCGAGCGGGTGCCACGGACGATGTTGATGATTTGGTAAATGATGAAAGCGACGATGGCGATGTCGAGGATATCCTGCCAGCGAAACAGTTCGGTAAGGGTGGTCATGCGTAAACGAAAGAAAGATGGAATAATCGACAAAAATAATTTGCTTCTTCACGAACGTTTCACTGTACCGGTAAAAGCCGTGGGAATGCAAATACAATCACGGAAATCCTGGCTGAAATCGTGGACGAAATCGTGATGCGGCTCAGGCCACCGCCGGTGACGGAAATCGCCTTGAAAAAAAAATCCGCCCACGGCATAGTGGCGGCACGGCCAGACCGGTTGCCCGTCGCCCATTTCTGTCCGCTTCTCCTCTCTCCCAATCACGAAAAAAATGTCCTTACCCACCGGTAATCCTGACGATATTTCCATCCAACCCGACACTGGCCAGGAACCGCCACGGCAACCCCTTGCCGGTCGGAAAAGAATCAGTCCGGAAAAAAGAAGAAGCATACCGGCAAAGCGCGGGAGGCGCCGCCTGTGGCCGAGATTGACGCTGGCGGCGCTGACGCTCGGTCTTGTTCTCGCCGCCTACTGGCTGGTTGGTTTTTTGGGCGTTCCCTGGTATCTGCGGCAGAATCTGCCAAACCTGTTCGCTCACGACCCGCGCGTTTCTCTTGAGACGCCGGAAATTGGCTTCAACCCATTCACCTTCACCCTGTCGTTCGGCAAGGCCAGCATCAGCAATAATGGACAGAAGATTGTGGAAATCGAGGCGGCGCGGGCGAGGATCGCCCCCTTGCCGTTCTTGCGTTCGCAATTGGTCTGCCGCTCCCTCTTCATCGACCGCCCGCGCATCCGGGCCGTTCTTGGCGAGAACAACCGCTATAACTTTTGGCGGCTGTTCAGCGGCGCCGCTCGGTCGGAGAAAGAAAATGACCTGCTGAATCTGGCCGAACTGCCATTTCATTTTTCCTTAAATAATATCGAAATTTTCGACGGGCAAATCAGCCTATCCGATAAAATACGGAAAAATGAGCATGTTCTCGAAAGTGTCCGGATAGATATCCCCCATATCGCCAACATCGCCACCACTGTCGCCGCCACGGTGGAACCGCGTTTTTCCGCCGTTTTCAACGGCAGCCCAATTGAACTGAAGGGCAAACCCGGCCAGGATGAGGCTGG
The DNA here is from genome assembly GCA_003509305.1 of Desulfobulbaceae bacterium. Classification (GTDB taxonomy): domain Bacteria; phylum Desulfobacterota; class Desulfobulbia; order Desulfobulbales; family Desulfocapsaceae; genus UBA8130. The sequence goes on from DOMU01000058.1 coordinate 5,414, forward strand.
CAAAACCACCGAATTGGCCTGCACCATCCGCAATGTCGATATCAAACGCTATCTCGGTTACCTGCCGATTGAATTTCCTCTCGCTGTTACCCAAGGCAGTGCAGAAGGCGATCTGCAACTGACTTTTGCCCCGGCCAGCGGCGACGTGGCCGTCGATTTTCAGTTGAAACTCACGGGACTGGAACTGGCCGACAAGGATAAATCGGTGACGGTGACGGCGCCATCGAGTCATCTCGACGGCATACTGCGACCGATGAACAGTGAAATCGCCTTCCGCAACATTGTTACCCACGGCTTCACCATTGCCACGCCTGATGATCTTCCCTGGCACCTGACGCGGATGCTGTCAATGCCGCAGAAAAGTCTGGAAAACGGCATATTTTCCCGCTTGTTGGTGGATAACCTGCTTGCCGACGACGGTTCTCTGCAAAGAGGTGCCGGCAAGAAAAACGCCAATGATTGGGATGGTATCGATATCCGTATTAGCAACTACCGGCGGACAGATGATCAGAAAAAGGACGAAATGACCGGAAGCTACGCGTTGACGGCCCGCCACGGGGAAACCGGAGCCCGTCTGCGCTTGGCTGGTGATTTTCTCGGCGGCGCCGTGAGCAGCGGCGATATGTCAATCGAGACGATACCGCTTGCCACCCTTTGGCCGTGGCTTGGCAGGCCGGAATTGTCCGGTGAAGGTATCGCCACTTTCCGGGCGACGCTGCATTTCGCCGATACGGGCGCGGTGAAATCAAGCGTCCTGCCCTGCTGGTTTGAAAAAGGCCAGCTTGAGGCGAAAAAGGTGAGTCTCGCCACCTGGTTCAGGGCTGAAAGTCTGAAACTTGACGGCTTTTCGTTGAACCAGGACAACTTCTCTCTTGGTAAAGTGACGCTTGTGGGCGGCGAAACCGTCCTTGACGCCGCCAAACCGCCGGAGATATTCACGGCCAGCTTTCCCCAGGTTGAAAGCCTCGATTATCAGGGGACGCTGACGCTTAAAGATTCACAGCGCAGGTTGCCGGAATTGCGTTTTTCCGAGGCGAAAATCCAGGCTAGCGATCTACGCCAGGCAGGGCGCCCCAGCGACAAAGATAACGTCCAGGTGCAGGCGAAACTGGGGGACAAGGGGCGGTTCGACGGACGCGGCAATGTCAGCCTGTCGCCACTGAAACTGACCCTGCGCAGCGATTTCAGCGACCTGCCAACGAAGGTGGTTTTCCCCTGGTACACCGGCAACGCCTTCCTCCAGTCTGTCGATTTGCCTTTCAGCGGCAAGGGCAACGTGTTGTTGCCTGGCGCCGCCTTTCGCGGCGAAATCGCTTTTGCCGCGGGCGGTTTGCCGGGCAAGAAGACGCCGTACTTTTCGTGGGATGGCCTCAATCTGTACGGCATCCGTTTTGAGCGCGACAAATATTCAGCGATTATTGGCGAAATGGCCGTGAAGAAACCGCGTCTGACTGTAACCGTCAATGCAGCCTCGCCGCCGCCAGCCGCGCAGCTCTCCGCCTTCATCAGCCGGATATGCGGCGATGGCGGAAAAAAAGGGGCGATGGCCTTGGAAATCCAGCAGATTTCCATCAAAGATGGCCTCATCACTTATAACGACAACCGCCTGCGGCCAGAGTGGAGTGGTAATATTGGCGCTGTTAACGGCAAGTTTGGCGCTTTCGTCACCCAGAAAACCGCGCAGGCGACTTCGTTTCGCCTGACCGCGACGCTCGCGCCCCCGACGCTTGTAACTCAGGCGCTGGCGGTCCCGGCCCTGCCCTCCTCGCCGGTCAGCCTGACTGGTTCAATCGCTTTTCTCGGTGGTGGTGCCGGGGCATGGCGACTGACAATCGCCGATTTGCCGATAAAACGGTTCGCCAGCCAGGTCGGCAACTTTTTCGGCATCGGACAGGATGGTCTGGTCAGCCTCGATCTGTCCTCGGCCAGCGACGGTAAAACCGTTAACGAAGAAACGTTATTTACGGGAAAAAATTTTACCGCCGCTTCAACGAAGGCGGAAGCCGCTTTCCTCCTGGCTCTTTTGACCGATAAAGCAGGAAAAGTCAGTTGGCGCGCCGATATCAGCCATCCCGCCGATAAAATCGCCGCCCCGGTTCTGGAACGTGGAGTCGCGGCGCTGCGCGACCAGATCAAAAAGGCGCCGACTGCGCCGTTCGCGGTGGCCGGCGCCGATGACCTGGCAGAAAACGGTGTGCTTGATTTCACCCCTGGCCAGGCGCAAATGACCGGCGACAGCCATAAAACGCTCGGCCGGATTCGCGATTTCCTCGCCGCCCATCCGCTCCTGACTGTGGAAGTGATTGGCAGTGCCGGCAGCGCCGACGCCCTGGCCATAAAAAAGGAACTGGAAGCCGCGGAAAACAACCGGGTGGTAAAGGAAAACGCCCGCCGCGCCGCCGCCTGGCGTGAGGAAGTGAAAAAACAAGGCGCCACCTTCACGAATGAAGAAGCGGATATCCCACCTCCCCTGCCGGCACCTTTCGCTCCGGTGAAGCCACAGGCCGTCCAGGTTGATGCCGCCATGCTGAAGTATCTGGCCAAACGCCGCGCCGAGTTGGCACGCGATATTCTCACTGCGGAGATGACCGTGAAGCCAGAGCGGGTGCTGGTCGGCACCCCGAAAATCGAAAAAGGCAAAGGCCAGGGCCGGGTTGTTTTCCACTTGCGGGCGCTGACTGTCGAAGCAAAAGAATAACGTGGCTTATTATCTGATCGCGTTCAGCCGGTTCATCGCCTTGTCCGGCCAGCCGCGCGCCCAATCTTCGATGCCAAGGATGATCGTATCAAGGCGCTCGTTGAGGACGGCGAGTTCTTCGGCGGGAAATGGGGCGAGGACAAAATGATCGACCGGCATCGCCGCCGGGACGTTACCCGCGCCGGGGCGGCCAATGCCGATTTTCAGACGGTAAAAGCTGGTTTCTCCCAGCTCCTGACTAAGCGAAATGATGCCCTTGTGGCCGCCGGCACCGCCACCGCGAACCAGCTTCAGCCGCGCAAAGGCCATATCGAGATCATCGTGGATGACCAACAGCCTCTCCGCCGGTATTTTATAAAAACGCGTCACTTCCCTGACGGCTGTCCCACTCAGATTCATGAAAGTCTGCGGCTGCAACAGAACAATTTGCCGTCCTTGCCACTGGGTCTGGCCAGAGAGCGCTCGCCATTTCCCGGATATCAGCGGGCAATTCCAGCGCCGCGCCAGTTCCGCGACCACCATGAAGCCGACGTTATGCCGCGTATTTTCGTAGCGGGCGCCCGGATTTCCCAGCCCAACGATTATGATCCGTTCCATGATTTCCATAAAAAAAACCGGGAAAGGCCGCCCTTTCCCGGTTTTCGACAGCGTTAAAAAAGAGCGAAATTATTTTGTCAGCTTGACTACCTGGACACAGACCTCGTCAGCTTTGGAAAGCATTTTGAGACTGGCGGGGATGGCGAAGGCGGCAAAGGTATACTCATCACCGATGGCCAAAGCGCTGATATCAAGTTCACATTCGTCGGGCACATCCAGAGGTTTTCCTTCGAGGACAATGGTATCGGTCAATGTCTGCAAGGTGCCGCCGAGGTCAACACCTTTCGGAACACCGGTAAAACGCACCGGCACGTGGTAGCGGCGCGGTTTTTCCAGGTCGATCTGGCAGAAATCGACATGCAAGAGGGCGTTGGTTACCGGGTCGGTCTGCATTTCGCCGACGATGACATGCCTTTCCTCGCTACCCTCGATATTCAGGGTGACGACGGTATTGCGCCGGGCAAATTCCAGCAGTTGGGCCCGCAGCGTTTTGCCATCCGCCTGCAACAGCAGGGCCTCGGCGCCACCGCCATAAACAACCGCCGGAATAATTCCCTCTCGACGCAGGCGGCGCATCGGGCCTTTGCCGGTGACATCTCGTTTCACAACATCAATGGTGCACTGTAACATGGTTCCTCCTTGCCATCCGGCCCTCTCGCGGCCTATCCGCTACCCGTCCGGACGATGATACGAAAAAGGGGCGGAGAACCGCCCCGCGTGTTGTCAGACAAACAGGCAACTGACTGAATCCTCGTTGGATATTCGGTAGATAGCGTCGGCGAGAAGGCTTGATACCGACAAAACGGTGATCTTGGCGCAGGCCGCCGCTTCCGGGCGCAGCGGGATGCTGTTGGTCACCATCAGGGATTTGATCGCCGAATCCTCAATGCGGCTGACCGCCGCCCCGGACAAAACCGGATGCGAGCAGCAGGCATGTACCTCTTTGGCGCCATTGGCCAGGAGCGCCGCCGCGCCATTGCACAGGGTGCCGGCGGTATCGACCATATCGTCAAGCATGATTGCCACCTTGCCTTTGACATCGCCGATGACGTTCATTGCCTCGCATTCATTCGGTTCATCGCGCCGCTTGTCGATGATGGCAAGCTTTGCGTTCAGGCGCTTGGCGAAGGCCCGCGTTCGCTCAACGCCACCGGCGTCCGGAGACACCATGACCACGTCCTTGAAATTCTCCGCGATATGTTGCAGAAGCACCGGCGCGGCATACAGATTATCGACAGGAATATCGAAAAAACCCTGAATCTGTCCGGCGTGCAGATCCATGCACAGGACACGGCGCGTACCGACTACCATCAGCATCTGTGCCACCACTTTGGCGGAAATCGGCACCCGTGGCGCCACTTTCCTGTCTTGGCGGGCGTAACCGTAGTAGGGTATGACGGCGGTGATCCGCCTGGCCGACGCCCGGCGCAGGGCATCGACTATCAGCATAAGCTCCATCAGGTGGTCGTTGACCGGCGTGCAGGTCGGCTGGATGACAAAGGCATCGGCACCGCGCACGTTCTCCTTGATTTCAACCCGTATCTCGCCGTCACTGAACTTACGGACTACGGTCTCGACGAGAGGTATATCGAGATGGCTGGCAATTTCCCGCGCCATGGCGGGATGAGCGTTGCCGCTGAGTATCTTCAGAGTGTTCGGCATGACGGCAGGAAAGATAAAAGAAATGAAAATGGCTAGGGCGGGAGGATTCGAACCTCCGAATGACGGGATCAAAACCCGTTGCCTTTACCGCTTGGCTACGCCCCAGTCAACAGATTGGTCACAAACACCAGAGGGCCGAACTCCTGGCGCAAATTCTCTTCAACGCGGGTAAGCGAAAGGAAATTTCGCCTGGCAAACAAACCAAATACCGTCGCCCCGCTGCCGCTCATCAAAGCGGTCGCCGCGCCGAGGAAGAGCAAACGCTCTTTAATGCGGGCGATTTCCGGATGCATGGCCATGGTCACGGCTTCGAGGTCGTTATCGAAACCGTTGATATCTTCGTCGCCCTCCCGCCCGACGGGGGAAGCCTTTTTAATTTTTTTCGTCTTCTCCGTCAAGGACAATCTCGAAAATGTCTCCCGCGTTGATACCGGGAAACCGGGGTTGACCAGTACGAGGTGATAGCCAGCGAGAAGTGGAGCCGGGCGCAGAATCTCGCCGATGCCGCTGGCAAAAGCTGAGGGCGCGTCAAAGAGGAAAAACGGCACATCGGCGCCTAAAGAGAGACCAAGTTCCGAAAGCCCAGAGGCGGTGAGCGGCAGGCCGCACAGACGGTTCAATGCCGAAAGAGTCGCCGCCGCGTCACTGCTGCCGCCGCCGAGTCCCGCGGCTACGGGAATATTTTTTTCGAGGACAATGTCGGCGCCAACTGTATCGCTCAGGCCACAGGTGGCGAAAAAGGCGCTCGCCGCCCGCCAAACGAGATTGGTCGCATCACCCGGCAAATGTTTGTCGCTAACTGTGAGAGTCAGGCCCGGCGTCGGACGTAGTGAAACCGTCAGCCGGTCGCATAAAGCGATCTTGTGCATCCAACTGTCGAGATCGTGATAACCGTCCCGGCGCCGCCTGACGACGCGCAGGTAGAGATTGATTTTCGCCGGCGCCGCGATCTCGCAGCTTGCGCGCCGCGCTCCGGCAAGTAGCATCCGATCCATGAAAGCGTGGCCGTGTCAGTTATGCGCGGCTTTGACGAAACGGATTTTGCAGTCGTAGACGATGCTTTTCAGCAGTTCCCTCTCATCATGGTTAAGATTGCCTTTGGTCTTTTGTTCGAGCATGACCAAGGTGTCGATGGCGTTGCGGGCGAGGTCGAGATCGACCGTCTTCCGTCCGGTCACCGGGTCGGTCAATTCGCCCAAATGAAACAAGACCGAAGTATTCAGTGACATGATGAAGGCGGAAAACGTCACCTCCGGCATCACACAGCGACCATGGCGATCGGGAACCTTGCCCTCGCCGCAACCACAGATATCCTGTTCTTCCATAATGTTCCTCTTGATTTCTTCGCGAAAAAAATACCACCATCCGAATGGCTGGTGGAAAATACCACAGGCCATACACTAAAGGGATGCCTTTTTCTTGCGCTGGCGGCGCAGGCCACCAGCGGCAAGATAAAACAAAAGCGCCAGCCAGATCAGGGAAAAGCCGATCAGGCGCGGACGGGGAAAATCCTCGTGATAGATAAACAGGCCAATCAGCAGTGTGATGGTTGGCGACAGGTACTGCAACAGTCCCATCAGTGACAGCGGGATGCGCTGGGCCGCGAAGTTGAACAACAGCAGCGGCAAGGAAGTAACGAGGCCAGCCCCGGCCAAGAGCAGCGATTGCCCTAAACCGGCGTGGACGAAGTGGCCGCCGCCGTGGATTTCGAGCCAGATGAGAAAAGCCAGGGCCGGTGGAAAGACGACGATGGTTTCGATGAGCATTCCGGTCAGAACCGGCTCGGTGGCCTTTTTATGCAGCAGGCCATATATCCCGAAGGAAGTGGCGAGGGTTAAAGCGATCCACGGGAATTTTCCGTAAAAAACCGTGAGATAGATGATGCCCACCGCCACCAGTGCCAGTGCCGCCACCTGGGCCGGGCGCAGGCGCTCGCGGAAAAATAGCACGCCGAACAACACGGAAATCAGCGGATTGATGAAATAGGCGAGACTCCCTTCGAGGATATATCCGGCGTTGACCACCCAGATGTAAAGCAGCCAGTTGCTGGTCAGGAGCAGCGAGGTGGCAAGGTACAGTGACAGACGGCGGCGGTTGCGGAACACTTTCATCACCTCGCCGGCCTGACGCAGCGGCCACAGCAACAGCAGGCAGATCAAAAGCGACCAGCAGATGCGATGGCATAAAATTTCCGCGGCTGTTGCCGCCTGCACGCTTTTCCAGTAGATGGGCAGAAAGCCCCACATCACATAGGCGACAATCGCTGAAACAACTCCGGAAGACATTTAAGAAGCCACGGCTGGCATGGTGCCGCTCAACCAGTAATAGATGATGTAAACCCCGGCGGCGAGAAGAAAGAAGGCGGTTAGCTTCTGGCTGTGGGGCAGAATTTTGCGTAAGGCGCCGATAATAATTCCTTGCCTGACGAAAGCGATGGCCATGGTCAGGAGCACGAGGACACAGCCGACACCGGCGATATAAACAAGACACTGACGAGCGACGAGGAGCGGGCCGCCGGCGGCGATGGCGCCGCCGAGCATGGCGAGAAAAATCGGCAGGGCGCAGCCAAGCGAGGTCAGGGCATAGGCCAGTCCGAAGAGGAAAAATCCTTTCACCGTGATGTCGCGGGGATCGCCGATGCGCGCGGCGATATTGCCGAAAGTGAATGAAGTCAGGTGCCGGTCGAACAGCATCCAAATACCGGTCGCGATCAGGCAAGCGGCGATGATCAAAGCAAACCAGGGAATGAGACTCATCAGCGCCAGGCCACCCGAGGCCACCACCAGGCCGCAGACAAGAAAAACCACGGCAAATCCCAGCGTGACCACGCCGCCCACCCACAGGGCGCCGAGGCAACGCCGCCACGGCGACACCGGCATGATCTCTCGCCCCGCAGTTCCCAGGTAGAACGACAGATAGACCGGCAGCATGAAAAAGCCGCATGGATTCACCGCCGACACCATGCCGGCGCCGAAAGCGTAGCCAAAGGGCAGAAACGCCGCCAGCCGTCCCAGCAGCTCCGCGGTCCAGCTTTGAATTTCCATGATCCGATTCCTCTGGTAAAACTTTTTAGCGATATTTCCCTCGCTTTTCGCGCCGCGAGGATACCACAAAGGTTCAAGCGTGGTACATTCTATTTCCGCCAAGAAAAATTCTTGGCTTGAGGCAATCTTTTGCGGTGTGGGTGAAAAGCCGTGACGAGCAAATGGGAAATTAAGGTGCGAGTCAGAAGCGGCGAGCGGCAAGCGCGCTACCTCCAGGCCATCCGTCGTGACTTGGAAAACATCAAGCGCTACGCCTCGCGGCTCTCAGCCGTCAACAAACAGTTGCGGCTCATGGCCCTGACCGATCCCCTCACCGGCCTGCCGAACCGTCGCGACGCCATGCTGCGCATAAAGGACGCTGTGGCCGAAGCGACGCGATTTCAGGAAAGCTTATCTTGCATTATGCTTGATATCGATCACTTCAAGCGGATCAACGACACCCACGGCCACGTGAACGGCGACCGCNNCGACACCTACGGCCATGATGCCGGTGACCTGGTACTGCGCGATATAGCGAGAATCTTCAGCGGAAATGTCCGCGGCTACGATACGGTCAGCCGTATCGGCGGCGATGAATTTCTGATCATCTGCCGACGCGGCAATCTCGACGCGGCGCGGCAACTTGCCGAGCGCCTGCGCCAGACCGTCGCCCGCCATGAAACCCGCGCCCCACTC
>DOMU01000086.1:0-527 GCA_003509305.1 Desulfobulbaceae bacterium
TTCGAGGGGGCGTTCAAGGCGCGTCTGGCCCAGGAAGGCTGGGAAAAACTCCGCCAGTATACTGACGCCATCATCACGCTGCCGAATGACCGATGCCTGTCGCAGAACGGTAAGGCCAGTATCGCCGAGGCGACTGGCGCCATGGGTAAGGATGTCCTGATGCAGGCCGTTCAGGCGATTACCGATATGGTGAATCTGCCGGGTGAATACGGCGGCCTTGATTTCAACGATGTCAGCACGACAATGAAGAATATGGGCAAGGCGGTCATCGGCGTTGGCCGCGCCTCCGGCGCAAACCGGGTCATAGAGGCGGCGCAAAGGGCCATCGACAACCCGCTGATGGACGACTCGCGCATCGACGGTGCCCAGGGTTTACTTTTGCATATGCGTGGCAACGTCCACGACATCGCGCTCGAACATTTCGAAAAAGCCTCGGATATGATCGCCGCTCAATGCCACACGGAAGTCAAGTACAAGTTTGGCATCAGTCATGATGAATCTCTCGGCGAGGACGTTGTCGTTTCCGT
>DOMU01000086.1:558-991 GCA_003509305.1 Desulfobulbaceae bacterium
GGAATCGGCCCGGTGATCATCTCCGAGCCGCGGACACCGCCGAGAGGACAACAGGTGCCGTCCGATTTCGGTGATGACAAGCCGCTTTCCGGTCCGCCGAAAGACCGTTCCGGCGGCATCAAGATCGACGATGACGATGCCTTGACGCCAAAATTCATCAGGAAGGTAGCCAACTGATTCGTGACCGCACGACACCACGCCCGCCTGCCGCCCCGCCGTGACCTGCTTGTGGCGGAGCGGGGCGCAAGCCGCAAAAAATGGGCGGGCAAGCTGCCCGTCGCCTTCATCTCGCCCAACGCTTATCCGGTCGGCATGGCCAATCTGGGAATGCAGCTTGTCTATCACCTGCTGAACCAGGAAGATTTTATCGTCGCCGAGCGTTTTTTCACCTGCCAAGACGGCTCGCCGAATGGTCCGCCGCTGTCGCTCGAAT
>DOMU01000086.1:1068-2591 GCA_003509305.1 Desulfobulbaceae bacterium
GGCAGGCGGCCATCTCCGCCGTTTCGCCGCTTGTCGTTATCGGTGGCGTCGCCCTGTCGGTTAATCCGGAAACCGCCGCCCCTTTTGCCGATCTTTTGGTGATTGGCGAGGTGGAGACAATTTTTTCTCAATTGATCCAGATGCTGCGCGACGGTATGCGACAACCTCGTTTGGAATTGCTCGCCGCCCTTTGTCGCGTCTTGCCTGGCTGTTATCCACCAGCCTTGTACGAAGCGGTGTATGAAGATGGCCGTTACCAGGGGCACCGCGCTTTGGCCGCAAAGCTGCCCGCCCGCATCCGCCGCGCTGTGGCCGAGGATCGTGATGAGGCCGGGTTTTCCCGGCTCTTGACGCCACACTGCGAATTCCCGGATCTGTTTCTGGTCGAAATGGGACGCGGCTGTTCACGTGCCTGCCGTTTCTGCGCCGCCGGTTTCGTTTACCGTCCCTCGCGGCGCTGGTCGGCGGCGGCGATTCTTGCCGCTCTGGCGGCAAGGCCGGTTGGCATTGACCGCATTGGTCTTTTAGGCATGGAGATGACGCCGCCGGAGACACTTGACAGGGTGACGCGGGCGCTTGCTGGCGAAGATTGCGCCCTGTCTTTTTCCTCGCTGCGCGCCGACGCTTTAAGCGATACGCTGCTCCAGACGTTGGCGGCAAGCCATTTGAAAAGCGCCGCCATCGCTCCGGACGGCTGCTCGCAACGGCTGCGTCAGGTCATCAACAAGGGCCTGTCGGAAGAGGTGCTGCTCGCCGCCGCCGAGCGCCTCTGCGACGCGGGTATTGTCAGGCTCAAACTCTATTTTATGATTGGCCTGCCGACTGAGACCGATGCCGACATCCTCGAAGCGGTGGATCTGGTAGCAAAGATTAAAGCCAGGATCGACCCGATTGGCCAGGCGCGGGGCCGTATCTGCGACATCAGCCTGTCAGTGAACTGCTTCGTGCCAAAACCCTGGACGCCTTTCCAATACCATATTTTCGGCGGTGAACATGAGGCGAAAGCGGCTGTGGCCACTTGTCGCCGCCGCCTCAATCTGTTTCGGCGGGGGCTGCGGGGTGTGGCCAATCTCAGCTTTCACGATGACAAACCGGAAAATGCCCTCTGGCAGGCGGTCTTAGCCAAAGGCGACCGGCGCCTGGCCCCGGTGCTGCTCGATATGGCGCGCTGCCGCCGTCCGTTTAGACAGGCGATGAAAAGCCACGGTTTGGCGCCGGAAAATTACGCCGCTTTGACCGGCGATGCGGAAACAGCCTTTCCCTGGCTGATTCTCGACCACGGCCTCAACGGCGATTACCTTTGGCGCGAGTACAGCCGCGCCCTGGCCGGGTTACCCACCGCGCCCTGCCAGCCACAGAGCTGCCGCCGCTGTGGGGTCTGTCATGACTGAAACGAAAAGCCGGGAACAACTCGACGCCGGCCTGCGCCCGTTTCGTCTGGTCACGTATTTCTCTTTTTCCAGTCTGGCGGCGATTCTGGCGTTCACGCTGCTTCTGTCATGGCTGATTTCCGCCAACGCCCG
>DOMU01000086.1:2680-8430 GCA_003509305.1 Desulfobulbaceae bacterium
TGAGTCGCTCGACCGCATCGTCCGTGGCATCATCGCCGGCATGAAGATCGACTCGGTTACCCTTTACGACTCGAGCGTCAACATTATTTCCTATTCCACCGAGGGGAAGAAAGTCGGCCTCAAGGGCGCGGGGGGCGAGGAGTACCGGCGGGCGCTGGCCGGTCGGGGCAATTCGCGGCTGATCTATCGCGGCAATATGTGGAACCTGTTATGGAGCGAGCGCCCGAGCTGTTCACTGAAGACTTTTCTGCCGTTTCGGCAGGTGCGGGAAAGTGGCGAGGAGGATGGCCCGATCATGGGCGTCATCGAAATCAACAAGGATCTGTCGAATGAATACCGCAATATTCTGCGCTTGCAGGGCGGTATTGTCATTGCCTCGGCCCTGGTCGGGTTGATTCTTTTTCTGATCTTACTTGCCATCGTCTCTCGCGCCGGGCGGATCATGGAGGAGCGGGCGCGCGACCGGCTGCGTCTCGAAGAGCAACTGAATCAGGCCGAGCGGCTGGCCCATCTCGGCACCATGGTGGCCACCGTCTCGCACGAGATCAAAAGTCCACTGGGCATCGTCCGCAGTACCGCGGAAATATTGGAAAAGCGTATCAAAAGACTCGCTCCTGGCAGCGAACAGCTGGCGCGGATCATCGTCGATGAAACGGTGCGCCTGAATGACATCGTTGTCGGCTTCCTCGATTTTGCCAGGCCGCAGCAGCCGAAACTCGCCGATAATGATATCAACGCGATAATGGATAAGGTCCTGCTTTTTCTGGAAACGCGGTTGCGCAGCCAGCGCATCGAGCTGGAACGCGACTTGGCCGGCGACTTGCCGCCCATTGCCGTTGACAAGGATCTGATCCATCGCGCCTTCCTGAATATTCTTGTCAACGCCATGCAGGCCATCGGCCAGGACGGGAAAATCACGGTCACCAGCCGCCGGGCCAGTGCCGATTGTATTGAAATCACCATCAGCGATACCGGGCCAGGCATGGATGCGGAAAAACTGGCGCGGATATTCAAGCCGTTTTACACTGACAAGCGTAAAGGCACGGGCCTGGGGCTGGCGATCAGTAAAAATATCATCGACGGTCACCAGGGCCGCATTGAGGTGGCGAGCGCCGAAGGGCAGGGCGCCAGNNGACCGGTGCCCGCCAAGAACTGACAGTCTGGCTGAACATTTCCGGGCCGGAACCGGTGGCGAGGAGGAGGCAATGGGTAAGAAAATTGTTGTTATTGGCGGTGTCGCCGCCGGGCCGAAAGCGGCAGCCAGGGTAAAACGGCTGCTCCAGAACGCCGAGGTGACGCTGGTCGATCAGGATACGCTGATTTCTTACGGTGGCTGCGGTATTCCCTACTATGTNNCGCGCTGCGCTCAACCAGTTACCATATGCTGCGCGATGCCGATTTCTTTGCCCGCGCCAAAGGTATCACCGTGTTCACCGGCACGCGGGCCACAGCTATTGACCGCAGAGAGAAAAGCGTGCGCGTCATCGAATTGGCCACCGGTGCCGAACGCGATCTCGTTTACGACGCCCTGGTGCTGGCCACCGGCAGCGAGCCGGTGCCGCTACCGATTCCCGGCATCGATCTGGATGGCGTTTTTAGTATCGGTGACCTGCACCGGGCCATTGCTGTTAAAGAGCGTATCGCCAAAGGGCTGGTCAGCCGCGCCGTTATCATCGGCGGCGGCGCCATTGGCATCGAAATGGCCGAAGCCTTCACCGACTTGTGGGGCATCGAAACCGCCATTGTCGAATTCCGCGAGCAACTACTGCCTGGCATTCTCAGCGCCTCGCTCTCGACGATGCTCGAAAAGCATCTCGTCGAAAACAAGGTGGCGGTGTACTGCGGCGAGGGGGCGCAGGCTATTGTTGGCCAGGACGGGAAGGTTGCCGCTGTCCGCACCGCTAACCGCGAATTGCCCGCCGACCTGGTGATCGTTGCCGCCGGTGTCCGCCCGCGTTCCGGCCTGGCTAAAGCATGTGGCCTTGAGATCGGCGACAGGGGCGGTATCGTCGTCAACGAGCGGATGCAGACCAGCGACCCGGATATTTTCGCCGCCGGTGATTGTGTCGAGATCCGCCATCTCGTCACAGGCAAAAAATTCGTCGCGCCCTTCGGCAGCCTGGCGAATAAGGAAGGCCGCGTTGTCGCCGACAATATTGCCGGCATTCCTGGCACTTTTCCCGGCAGCGCCGGCGCCTTCATTATGAAGGCCTTCGCCTCGTGCGCCGGCGGCGTCGGTTTGTCGCTTGAAACCGCCCGCGCCGAAGGCTTCGACGCCGATTGTTCCTATACCGCGCCGTCTGACCGCGCCCATTTTTATCCTGAGCAGAAGGTCTTCTGCCTGGAACTGGTCTTCGATCGCCGCAGCCGCCGCGTGTTGGGTGTTCAGGGTTTCGGGGCGATGAGCGACGCCCTTTTCGCCCGGCTTGATGCCGCCTCAATGGCGGTCAGCCGGGGCGCCTCGATCGAAGATATCGAAAATCTGGAGTTGCCGTATGCCCCGCCCTTTGCCACCGCCATCGACGCCCTGAACGCCGCCGCCCATACCGCCGAAAATATCTGTGACGGACGCATGGAGCAGATCACACCTGGCGAATTTATAGCTTGGATGGCCGATACAAATTCGCATCCGGATTGGCTGGTGGCCGATCTCCGGCATCCGCAAGAGGCGGCGGCGGCATTCGCACGTTTTGGCGCCGAACGCTGGCTGGCCATTCCCTACGATCAGGTGCGAGCGCGTCTGTCCGAATTTCCTAAAGACAAGACATTGATTTTGCTGTGCAATTCCGGGACCCGCACCTACGAAAGCCAGCTTGTTTTGCGGGCGAACGGTATCAGTAAGACCTTGGTCATTGGCGGTGGCAGCAACTTTTTGAAACGCATGGGCGCGGATTGGGCGTAATTTTATCGCTCTTTGTAAGGGCGGTATCAGCCAGCGGTTGATACCGCCATCCTGTCAATTTTTTTTGTCGCCAGCCAGCCACGTCATGACCCTGAACACTTCCGTCGGGCGCCGCNNGGCTCCCGCCGGGCGCTTTTTTCTTTTTCCCGCTCTCGCTCTGTTCTTATTTTTTTTCGCGAGTTCGTCACTCTTTGCCGCCGACAATTCAAGCCAGGCGGCGCCGGGGCAAAACAGTGCTGGCGCCAGTGCCGCCCAGAGCGGCGGTGGCCTGGTGGATATCTATTCCCTGTCCTCGACCATCCCCGAATATCTGCTTGAATTGCAGGAAAAACTGGCTTCGTTGCGCGATCCGGCGCTACTCGGCCAGGAGCTGGCCGCCATCGCCATCGACATTCAAAAAATGCAGAAAGATGTGGCCTTTGTGGAAAGCGGCGACCGGACCCGCCCGGGACATACGCAGGTTTATGAGGTGCGGGCGCAGCGGCTGGCCAGCCGCTTGCAGGCGATTGTCGAACCAGTGCGTCAGACGGTGGCGGATTTATCGAGTCAGCGGGAGAACTGGCTGGCACGCAAGACCAGTCTTGATGACATTCAGGTGGAGACCGTCAAGGGTTTGGCCATCGTCGAGGATGAGAAGAAAAACCTTGGCGTGAAAATTGACCAGGCCATTGCCCTGGTCGACAAAACCCTGTTGTCCTATCTCGATTTGGGGCGCAAAGCGGGTGATGCCCAGGCGCGGCTCCAGGCTATCCAGAACGATCTGCGGAAAATCAGCGAAAAAATTCGCGCCGAAAGTATTGTCCGGCAGGGGGCGTCGATATTTTCCGCCGGATTTTATACCCGTTTCGATAGTGAATTGGCGTGGGAAACCGGACGCAGCCTCAGTAGTTTCCTCACCGAACAAAGCAGCTTGATGCACGAGCGGGGCGTCCGTCTGTTGCTGGGGCTTTTGCTCGTGCCGCTCTGTGCCGTTGTCTATTGGTCGAAGCAATTCATGGGCGCAGTGCGCTGGATAGCCTTTGCCAAGCAGCCGTTGGCCACCGCCATTTTTCTGATTTCCACGGGAATGTTGGTGCTCGACAAGGTTTTGCCCAACCTTGACTTGCCACAGGAATGGGAACTGATACTGTATGTCGCTAACATCCTGGCCGTGGCGCGCCTCCTCTCTGGCTCTGGCCTGCGTCCCGGCCACCGCCGCGCCCTCATTTACCTGATCATGTTTTTGACTCCGGCTCTTTTTTTTATCATCCTCAACCTGCCGACAATCCTGGTTTTCCTCTATGTCTTTTTGGTGTCGGCGCTGGCAATCTGTCTGTATTTCCGGGGGATTGTCAACGGCGGCCAGGATGGTAACGGCAAGGTCGGGGAGTTTTTCCGCAGATCCTGGGGCATTCTTCCGGCGGTTATCTTTATTGCCGGGCTGGCCGGTTTCGACCATTTGGCGGTCTCCCTCTTTTTTGTCGCCTTGTTGAGCATTGTCTCGATTCTGATGATCTGGATGCTGTTCCGCTTTCACGAAAGCCTTCTCGAACTGGTATTGTCGCTGGTGCCGGTGACGGCAATCCGCGAGCATCAGGCGATCATCCTGCGAAAAAGCCGCCCGATTCTGGTTTGGGCGCACGGCCTTTTGATGCTGGCGGTGCTGGCCGTGGTGTGGACGATCTATCCCGATGTGAATGCGGCGCTGGCCGGTATCAACAGCTTTGGCTTCACCATCGGTGATGTCCGCCTGTCACCGGGATTTTTCGTGCTGGTCATCCTGATTTTCTATATTGGGCTGCTGGTGTCGGAAGCCAGTCAGTATGTGCTGGTGCGTGGTGTGCTGCCACGCTATACCAGCGAACTGGGCGTGCGCATGTCAATCGCCCGCCTTGTCCACTACGTTATTATTTTCCTGACAGTTATTATTATGCTCAGGATTCTCGGTTTCAAGCTGGCGCAACTGACCATTTTAGGCGGCGCTTTAGGCGTTGGTATCGGCTTTGGTTTGCAGGCGATCGTCAACAATTTCGCCAGTGGTCTGATTCTTCTGTTCGAGCGGCCGATCAAGGTCGGCGACACCATCCGTTTTGGCACCGATACCGGCGAGGTCAAAGAGGTTGGTCTGCGCGCCACCATCATCCGCACCTACGACAACGCCGAAATCGTCGTCCCCAATTCAATGCTGATTACCAGTCAGGTGACCAACTGGACGCTGAGCAACCGCCGGGCACGGCTTAAAATACCAGTCAGCGTCGCCTACAGTTCGAATGTGGCCAGAGTCATGGAAATTCTCTTGGCCTGCGCCAAAGAGCATCCCGGCGTTTTGTCCGAGCCGAAACCGTCGGTCTTCTTTCTCGCTTTTGCCGCCAGCTCGCTCGATTTCCAACTCCTAGCCTGGGTCCCCGATTATCTTGATTCGACCAGCGTTTTGAGTGAACTGAATATCGAAATCGAGAGTCGTTTCTGCGAAGCCGGTATCGAAATGCCTTTTCCGCAAAACGACCTGCATCTGCGCAGTATGGATGAAAGCGTCGCCGTGCAGTTGCGCGGCTTGAATAAGAAAAACACCGGGCAAGAGGGGGAAGGATGAACCCGGCCGTCGTCATCCCGGTTTATAACCATCCGCGAGTAACGTCGGTGATTGCCCAGGCCCGCGCCCTCGCTCTGCCTATCGTTGTTGTCGATGACGGATCAGGCGAGGAAACACAGGCGGCGCTGGCTTCTTTCGCCCGTGCGCAGCGGGATCAGGGAGAGGAGCATCTTACCCTGCTGCGGCATCCCAAAAATCAGGGCAAGGGCGCGGCGCTGCTCACAGGATTTACCGCGGCTTTGGCCCTGGGCCATGACGCCGCCCTGACTATCGACG
>DOMU01000064.1 GCA_003509305.1 Desulfobulbaceae bacterium
GCGCTGCTTCTGACCGCCGGAGAGGCGGACGCCGCGCTCGCCTATCCTGGTGTCGTATCCTTCCGAAAGCGCCATGATATCGTCATGAACGGCGGCGGCCCTGGCCACGGCGATGATTTCCTCGCGCGTCGCCTCCTCTTTGCCGAGCGCGATATNNTGGATACTGTCGGAAAAGAGCATCGCCTCCTGGCCGGCATAGGCGATCCGTCGCTGCACCGCCGCCACTGGCAGGCGGTTCATATCGTGACCGTCCAGGAACAGGGTGCCGTCGGCCACCGGATAAAGACGCAACAGAAGTTTTACGAGCGTCGATTTGCCGCTGCCGGTTCGGCCAATAATGCCATACAGACCAGGCGTGAACGAAAGATCGACGTCAACCAGCGCCGGGTTTTTCGCCTCTTGGTACGAAAAGGTCAGATCACGAAGAATAATTTCCCGTCCCGGCAAGTCAGGCGCCGCGCCGTCATCGGCAATTTCCGGCAACGACGGACGGCTGGCCAGGAGGCTGTGGATCCGTCCCAAAGAGGTCAGGCCGCGCTGGACGAGGCTGGCCACCCAGCCGATGGCCATCATTGGCCAGATCAGGATATACAGGTAGGAGATGAAGGCGACAAAATCACCCAAGGTGATGGAGCCTCCAGTGGTGAGGCGCCCGCCGTACCACAGGACCAGAAGCATCCCCAGGCTGCCGACCAGGGTGGCGAGCGGAAACATCAGGCCGTGGATAGTCGCGACGCGCAGGTTGCCGCGCACATATTTGCGGCCCAGGCGGTCGAAGCGCCGTGTATGCGCCGCTTCCATGGTGTAGGCTTTCAACAGGCGGATTGAGACGATGCCGCTGCGGGAAAATTCGGTCATCTCCGAGAAAATTTCCTGCACCCGCGTGAAACGGCGATGCAGTTTGCCAGAAAGGAATTTGGTACCGATGATCAAGAACGGCATTGGCAAGAGAGCGACCAGGGCCAGTTGCGGGTGAATATAGGCCATAAAGGCGATGGCCACTCCCGACAGCACAACGGCGTCGGTGGCCGAGACCAGGCCGATGCCGCAGGCCAACTGAATGGCTGACAGATCATTGGTGCAATGGGCCATCAGCTCGCCGGTGGTGACGCGCTCGAAAAAGGGCGCGTCCAGTTCTAACAGATGGTCAAAGATGCGGCAGCGGATACCGTTTTCCAGGATGCGGGAAAAGCCGACGATCAGGTAACGCCAGCAGAAACGCAGCGTAACGCTGAGGACAGCGAGACCGATCAGAATCCAGGCCAGGCCAAGCAGATGGGATTCAGTTGTCCCAACAGTTAGGGCATCAATACCGTGTTTGATGATGCGCGGTGTGATCAGTTGCAGAATATCGACGGAGATCAGCGCCGTAAATCCGATCAGGAGACGCAGGCGGTGTTTCCGGAAGAAAGGCCGCAAAAGCGACAGCAGGGCGGAGATGGATACCGGGCCAAGAGCGTGTTGATTGTCAGCAGACACAAAAAAACCAGAATGAAAGAGGCCGGTTGAAGAGAGTTATGCCACGAGGCTGTTGCCAGCGGCCAATGTACGCCGAATCATGCCGCTTGGCAATCGCCGCGTCCCGTCTTGCCGGCTTGCCGCCGCAAACATTGGGCCAGCCAGGATGCCTGCACAAAAGATGATGTTGTACCGCCGCGATTGTCGATGACCCAGTCAGCCTTGGCGGCTTTGGCCTCGGCGGGCCATTGCGCCGCCATGATTTTTGCCACCTGCTCGGCGCTGACCCGGTCGCGGGCGATGACCCGTTCGATGCCCGCCGCTTCTGGAATATAGACGGTGATCACCGCGTCAAATCGGTCTTGCCAGCCGGTTTCAAAGAGCAAAGGCACTTCGATGAGAAGAAAGCCGTCACCCGCCTCGGCAAGCGCCTGGTTCACTTCCGCCTCAACCAGGGGATGCAGTACGCCTTCCAGTTGCCGCCGCCGTTCATCATCAAAAAAGACCGCCTGCCGCAGCTCGGCCCGGCGCAGCTCGCCATTGTCAGTGAAAAAATGGCGAGGAAATATCCGGCGCAGTTGCCGCCAGCCTTCTTCACCAGCGCCCAGCAAACGGCGGCAGATCAGGTCGGTGTCAATATGCCTGGCTGGCAAAAGGGCGGCCAGAATCGCCGCCAGCGTGCTTTTGCCGGCGCCAATCGTGCCGGTAATGGCGATGTTCATAGTCATGTCCTATTCATTCCACACCCGCATTTCACATTTTTCGCAATCGAACTCCAGCCGCCAACGTCCTGTGTTGTCTTCCAGACAGAGCGGTTCGACGGGCATGTTCCCCGACGATTTCATCCGTGATTTCACAGCCTGTTTCTGGCACCATCCCAACTGGTTTTTAATGCAGTAGCGGCAGATCATCAGCGGCAGTGACGGATCATCGGTGGCCAGTAGTGGCAGGCCGTGGCGGCGCAGAAATTGCCGCGCCTTGTCGTTCGTGGCGAGACAAAACGGTGGTGGCGTATCATCGGGCCAGACAAGGCCTTCCACCACTTGTCTTCTTTCAGGCCGTGGGTGTACCGAAAGGCGCAGTTGCCGGTGGGCGGCCAGGGCCTGGCGGCGCAGCTCGTTGATGGTGGCGGCGGCATAATGAAAGTTTTCGTCCACCCGCGCGGTGATTTCACCGAGGGCAAATATTGTGCCTCCGGTTTTGCCCATCTGCTGGCGCACCCGCGCCGCCGTATCGGATGTTTTCCCTGGCTTATGAGTTGTCGTCGCCTCGGTTGTCAGCGTCACCGCCGAGACCAGGCCATCTCCATCGTGCAGGCGACAATGCAGCGTTTCGCCGTCTTGCCAGACTTCGGCCTTCACGCCTAGCCGCCGTGGCATCTGGCTGCGGGCCAATTGCCGCAGGAAGGCGCTGTCGTGGTTACGATAGAGGAGCATCCCGGTTTCCAGGCCCGGCACCGCCGCCGCCAGATGCAAGGTATCGTTTTCCGCCCGGTTAACACGGCAACCGATGAGATGCTGTTCACGGTCGAAAAAGCACAGGCCATCACCGTTGGCGACGGTTTTTTCGGTATTGACTGAGACGGTCCTGCCACGGACGGCCCGCACCGTACCCAGCTTTTCGCCAATCGACTTGACGGTATTGACGGCGGCTGGCCGATTATTCCGATTCGTCAGGAAATAGTCGGTGGCGCCGCGATGAAACGTCTTCTCCGGATCAGGCATAAAATCGAAGCGGCAGCACCCGGACGAAGCCCGCCGCCACTCGCTGTCTTTTTCAAGCAGTTTATCAATTGCCAGGCGATAGTAAGCGGTGGTGTTTTTCACATAGGCGGCATCCTTCAGCCGTCCCTCGATTTTCAACGAACCGATGCCGGCTGCCAACAGCGCCTGGAGGTGACCAGATAAGTCGAGGTCACACAGCGACAAGAGATGCCTGGTATCGGTCAGCGCTTTGCCCGCCGCATCAAGCAGGCGGTAGCCGTGGCGGCAGAATTGGGCGCATTCACCGCG
>DOMU01000123.1:0-130 GCA_003509305.1 Desulfobulbaceae bacterium
AAAGGAGCTGCGCTGCGTCACTTTGGACGATATGCTGGCCAAGGTTGGCTCCGGTGTCATCAGCCTGCAACTGCTTGAACGGACGCTGCAACCGCCGAAACCAGATCTGGACGAAAGCACGGAAGGCGGC
>DOMU01000123.1:166-3121 GCA_003509305.1 Desulfobulbaceae bacterium
CTTTTCCAAGTGCTGCAACCCGGTACCCGGCGACGCCATCATCGGTTTCATCACCCAAGGGAAAGGTGTTTCCATTCATAAGGCCGATTGCCCGAATCTGCTGGCTACCGACCAGAGGCGCTGGGAAAGGGATGTCTGCTGGTCGTTCAGCGCCGACAGCTATTATCGAGCGGGTTTGCAGTTGCTCGTCGCCAGCCGTCGTGGCGTCGTTGCCGATGTCGCTTCAATAATCAGCGATGGACACGGCAACATCCTCGAAATCAGCCCGCAGCCGACCTCCCTGGACGACGCCCTTGGTTACAAGGTCTTTCTCGAAGTGAAAGACCGCGAGCAGTTGCAGCGGATTATTGGTCACTTGCGGCAGCATTCGGCGGTGCTGTCGGTGCGGCGGATTTAGGGGAGATGATGTGGGTGAGTGCTCGCGTTGCGGTAATCCCGGCATTGTTGTGGTAGTATGGTCAAAAATCGGATCGTTCCCCGGCAGTCGGGGAAAGTCGTTCCCATCAATAAGGAGAAAATCATGAAGAAAAGAATTGCGGCCTTGGCGCTGACCTTGCTGTTGCCGACGGCGTTGTACGCTCAGGAGGCCCGGCAGGCACCGAAGCTTGCGACCTTTCAGGAAAAACTCAGCTATGCCACTGGGCTTGACATTGGCGGTTATTTCAAGGAAACGGGCGAGGAAATCCAGCTTGAGAATCTGACCAGGGGTCTCAGCGATGCCTACACCGGCAAAACGCCGGCGATGAGCAAGGAAGAAGTGGGCCAGGTCTTACAGGAATTCGCCGAAAAAATGCAGGCCAAACAGGTGGCGCAACTGACCGCCTTGCAGGAAAAAAATGCCACCGCTGGTAAGGCGTTTCTCGATAAAAACGCCAAGAAGAAAGGAGTTGTTACCACCAAAACCGGCTTGCAGTACGAAGTGCAGAAAGAAGGCACTGGCCCCAAGCCTGGGCCAAACGATGTCGTCAAATTTAACTACACCGGTTCGACTATCGACGGTAAAGAGTTCGACAATTCGATTAAACGCGGCACGCCCTTGACCATGCCGGCTTCCCAGCTTATCCCCGGCTGGACGGAAGCGCTGCAACTGATGCCGGTCGGTTCAAAATACCGGTTGGTGGTCCCCAGCGATCTTGCCTATGGTGAAAGTGGCCTGCCGCCGGTGATCGAACCGAACGCGGTCTTGATCTTTGATGTCGAACTGCTCAGCATCGAAACCGC
Organism: Desulfobulbaceae bacterium; assembly: GCA_003509305.1. Taxonomy (GTDB): domain Bacteria; phylum Desulfobacterota; class Desulfobulbia; order Desulfobulbales; family Desulfocapsaceae; genus UBA8130. The sequence continues at coordinate 1,388 of DOMU01000123.1, forward strand.
CAAGGCGGATGCCACACCAAAGAAGTGAATAGCGGAGGAGAGGCAATTTCGGAGGTATAATACCTTTTCAAGGGGATGCCAGACCAGAGGAGTGGAAAGAACAGACGGGTAGCGTTTCGAAGACCATAGGGCGTCCCTCATGCATGGGGCGCCTTTTTTAGGCCATTCCTTCTTCTTTATTGATCAGCGCTTTCTGCGCCGCCAGCTCGACTTTTTCCAGCAGTTCCATAACGTCAATCGGTTTCAGGCAGTAATCGAAGGCGCCGCGCTGCATGCCGTCGATACCGGATTTGACCGAGGCGTGAGCGGTGAGGATGATGATCTCGGTCAGCGGCCAGCGTTCCTTGATTCTGCCGAGGCATTGAATGCCGTCGAGGCCCGGCATTGACACATCCATGATCACCACGTCGGCGGGCTGGGTTTCCATCTCGGTCAGAGCGTCGAGGCAGCAGGCGGCCAGGTTCAGGTTGATGCCAAGGCGGCTGACGCGTTTGTTGATGATGTCGCGGAAATCATCCTCATCATCGACCAGGAGGAGATGGACGTGTCGGGTAGCATTCAGTTTGGGCCGTTCATTGGTCATTGCCGATCATTGCCTCGATTTCTGTCAAAAACTTGTTGCGGTAATGCTGAAAGTGCTGGGGACTGTCGATCACCATATCAATTTGCCGCGTGTGGATGCACAGATAGCCCAGCACCCGTAAACGGTCGGCGGTGAATTGCTGCTCGCGTTTTTCGACACGGGCGGTCAAAGCGTCGCCGGTTTTTTCGACCCGGAATTGGAAATGCTCCAACACCTGGGCGATCAGCTCGATTCTGCCGACGCGCTTAGCCTCGTCGGCGGCGCCGCCACGAAAGTGGAAGGTGACGTAGCGTTCGGTGCGCAGGTTGCTGATATACGCCTCAACCATAGCATAGTGGTAGCCTAAGCGCACGCTGAGGTTGCAGTAGTTGTGAGAAATCAGAAAGTAATTTTTCCGGGTCAGTTGCGAACCGACTTCCGGGGCAAGCGTCGGGTTCATCGCCGATTGCAGGATGATGCCGCCCATGCTGCGGACGCCGCCGGCGGGCGGGCCTTCCCAGTTATAGGCGTGCATGCCTTCCCAGATGGCCCGCATCGGTTCTGAGACGATCTGGCTGATACGGATGAAATTGCTTTTGTTATCGTAATCCTTGGCAAAGCCGTCAGCCAGGTTGATGACATACCAATCCAGCGCCTTGGGTTTCTTGCCTTCGGTGATCATCTGCTTCGACGCTCCGTCCAAAAACTGATAGCGGCTGCCGAATGAAAACATCTCGGTCACGGATTTTTCGTGGCAGAAACGGGTGATGTCGTGCATGGTCTGGCAGTAGGCGCCGCGAAAATACGGTGATGCCGGATCGGTGAGATTCAGGGGCGTGATCAGCTTCAGGACATCCATCATGGTCTTTTGTACCGGGCTGCCGCTCATCGGATTAGGTGGCTTGTGGCCTTCTTGCAGCAGTTCCTCAATCTGTCCGCGATAAATCGCCCGGTTGCCGGCATCGACGGTGATCTCGTCGCCGTCATGGAGCGTCTGGGTGGCCCGTTCCAGGGCAAACAGCGATGGCAGGGCGAATTCCCGCGAAATGGTGGCCAGGTGCCCGGCTTCGCTGCCGCTTTCGGCGACGATGGCGGCGGCCTGTTGGATCAGCGGCGCCCATTCCGGCAGCGGATGTTCGACGACGAGAATTTCTCCCTTCTGAAAAGCCGCC
>DOMU01000154.1 GCA_003509305.1 Desulfobulbaceae bacterium
CGGCGATGGCGGCAAAGTGGCGCGGGAGTTGGTCGAAGTTTGCGCCGACCGCCTGCGCCTGACCGCCGCCGATAACCTGCGTCATGGCACCATCGACCGCATCATCCTGGAGCCGCCGCTTGGGGCCAGACGCGACGACTTCGCTTTTTTCGCCATGCTGCGCGCCGAAATGCTGCGTGCCACCGATCATGTGGTCATTTCGGCGAAAACCTTCAGCTCGTTCCGCAGTTGGGATCTGCACCGCCGCCAGAAAGGCGCCGACAGCAAAGGCTTGTCGGTCGATATCCCGTGGGATCTCAGCGGCGGCGAAGTGAAGAGGCTTTTGCAACTGCGCGCACAGAAGTATCTCGAAATGGGTAAAAACGCTTTCTATGGCCGTCCCGATTCGTCGCGGGAATTGCTGGGCCTGGCTAAAGAAAGGACGGAAAAACTTTACTACGGCCTGCGCTACGATTTTTTGAAAAAACAGCAAAAGCTGGTGAGTAAAGCCCTTCTTGACCTGAGCGGCGAAAGCACGCTCTTGATCAAACGCCTGACCCTGCCGGTAACGTTGACCCTCGAAAAATGGCGGAAAAATTCCAGNNAGCGAACGCCCAGTGCTGTCGGCTTTGCCGGCGGCCCTGCCTTCGGTTGCCGAACCGACGCGCGATCCGCTGGAACTGACCGACAGCTATATCAGTCCGCGGGTCCGCGCCGACCGCGTGGTCAGTTGTCCGAACGCGGCGCGTTACGGCTGCAAAGATATATGGGTGCCGGATTTGTACGGCGAATTCGCCGGGGTCTGCGAATCCTGCGGCCATCATTTTCCACTTGAATACCAGTGGTATCTGGAAAATATCTTCGACGAGGGATCGCTGCGTTTTTTCAATACCCAGATCGTCGCTGGCAATCCCTTGGAATACACCGGCTTTGCCGACCGTCTGCGGGCGGCTCGCGAAAAAACCGGCTATCCGGCGGGCAATCTGACCTTCCACGCCAAAGTCAACGGCATCCAGATCATCGTCGCCATGCTGTTCGCTGACTTCCGCAACGGCACCGTCGGCGCCGCCGAGGGGGAAAAATTTGTCCTCGCCTGTGATCTGGCCAAACGCAAAAAGAGGCCATTTCTTGCCTACATCCACACCACCGGCGGCATCCGTATCCAGGAGGGGACATTCGGTGTCACACAGATGCCAAAATGCACGATGGCGGTGCGCGAATACATTGATGCCGGCGGCCTCTATATCGTCGTCTACGACAACAACAGCTACGCCGGGCCGGTGGCGTCTTTTCTCGGCTGTTCGCCCTACCAGTTTGCCATCCGCTCCAGCCGTATCGGTTTTGCCGGGCCGCAGGTCATCCGCGAAACAACCGGCATCGAGATCGCCCCGGACTACCATTCAGCGCGCAACGCTTTGAAACGTGGGCATATTCAAGGCATATGGGACCGCCGTGAATTTCGACGCCACCTGCACAAAGCCTTGATGACCATGGGGAGTCCCAGCCTATACTACCGCTGAGGAGGAAATCGATGGATTTCGTTTCTGTGCACGGCGGCCATAGCGGCCAGTTTTGCAGCCACGCTGAAAACAGTCTCGAAGAGGTCATCCTCGCCTATATTGACCACGGTTACGCCTGGGTCGGCATCACCGAGCACGCGCCGGGCCTGGCGCCGCATCTGCTCTATACCGATCAGCAGGAGCTTGGTTTCACGCCCGAGACGCTGCGCCAGCGTTTCGCCCGCTACATGCCGGAATGCCGCCATTTGCAGCAGAAATACGCCGATACGATTACCGTGTTCGCGGCTATGGAAACTGAAACCTACAGCGGTTATGCCGAGCATATCGACGGCCTCGTTGCCGAGTTCCGTCCTGATTATATCGTCGGTTCGGTGCATTTTGTCGGTGATGTCAATTTCGATTATTCGGTCGAAAAGTATCAGGAAGCGGTGGTTAAAGTTGGTGGCATCGAAAATCTGTATTGCCGCTACTTCGATGACCAACTGGCGATGATCGAGCGTCTGCGCCCAGCCGTTGTCGGCCATTTTGACCTGATCCGGATTTTTGACCCGGATTATCGTGAACATCTGAGTCTGCCCGTGGTCGCCGAGCGTGTCGAGCGTAATCTGCGGCGCATCAAGGCGCTTGATCTGATTATGGATTTCAACCTGCGGGCGCTTGCAAAGGGTGCCAGCGAACCCTACATTTCCCGGCCCATCCTGTTACGAGCCAAGGAACTGGGCGTCGCCGTCGTGCCCGGCGATGATTCACATGGTGTCGCCAATATCCATGAAAATATGGAACGCGGCATCGCCATCTTAGAAGAGCTGGGTTTCAGTACCAACTGGCGGCGTCCACGCCTGATCGCTTATCTCTGAAAATCATGTCCACCAAACCGCGCCGCTTTTTCATTCGCGGACATAAGCTGTTGTTTCAGCAAGGAGACAGTGGCTTACGGCTTTATGATGGGCCGGACACCGGCGCGCTGTACCGGCGCGATTTAGGTGATCTGGAGGCTGATTGCGCGGGTGAGCTGATCGCTCTTTCCGACCAGACACCGCCACCCGCCGGTTGTGTCGAAATCAGTCTGCGCGGCGCCTTCGCCCATTTACCGGAGCTGGTATGGGTACAGGCCGGGCGCGCCATGCAGATTCTCGATTGGCACCATCAGCATCGCTACTGTGGCCGCTGCGGTGAAAAGACCGTCGAACAGCATGAGGAATTTGCCATGCTCTGCCCGTCCTGCGGCCTGAGAAGCTATCCGCGCCCGACTCCGGCGGTGATTATGGCGGTGACCGTTGGTGACCAAATTCTCCTTGGCCGCTCTCGTCATTTTCCGGAAGGCATGTACAGCACGCTGGCCGGTTTCGTCGAGCCAGGGGAAACGCTTGAAAACGCCGTGCGCCGTGAAGTCTTTGAGGAAACCGGGATTATCGTCAGTGGCATCCGCTATTTTGGCAGCCAGCCTTGGCCTTTCCCCAATTCTCTGATGATCGGTTTTTTTGCTGAGGCTGGACGGAATCGGGTCATTCATTGCAACAATCGGGAATTAGAGGACGCCTGCTGGTTTTCGTTAGATAACTTGCCGTCTTTGCCAGGTCAAATGAGCATAGCTCGCCGTTTAATCGACGCTTTTGTATCTGTAAATCGGAAGAAATAAGAAGCATTCCCGCTTGCCGGCCTGGAAAAAGATATTAATAAATGGTAAATTTTATCGTATCAGGCGAAGCCTTTAGAAAATCTTGACGCTTTTTTTCATAAGATGCGATAATATTAAAAACGGTTTTGCCGTTTAATTTCGTCGGTTTCGGAAACCGGCGAGAATAAATATCTCACAGTAGACTGTGAGGAAACTTAAAGGAGGAGTACAATGAAGAGGAACAAGCTGCTGTTGTTGTTGAGTATTTTGGCGGTGATTGGTTTTGCTTCACCGTCCATGGCGGCGACCACCCTGAAAAAAATGGGAACCCATCCGTTCTACACGCCGCCGCTGACTTCGATCTCGGATCTGCAAACCATGGTACAGAAACGCGGATCGAGGATTGAGGAAGGTTTTGTCAAGGCCGGCGCCGCCGATCTGTATCCGGCTTTTGTCGAGCAGTTTCCCAATGCTCAGATTGAACAGGTTCAGGTACAACCTGGTGAGAGCATGGAGTGGATGCTGTTCCGCAGATGGGGTAAAGGCCCGGTAGCCGCCGCCAAAGACATCGTGTGGGGTGGCCGCGCTCCTTTTGAGGCTTTCAAATTTTCCATTCAGAAGGATGGCAATCTGTACAACTTCATTGTGCCGCTGGTCTGCGGTAACGTCGCCCTGCAGAATGTCACCGCCGCGCCGGTAGCCGTCGAAGTGCCGCCGCCC
>DOMU01000215.1 GCA_003509305.1 Desulfobulbaceae bacterium
GCCACGAACTGGTCGAGGCCAGGAAAGATAGCGGCCAGTGCCTGGAAACGGCGAGCAGGCAGGATGAAATCCGGGCCGCGCGGAAAAACCATTCCATCCTGGTTGACAAAGCGCAACGTGTCGCTTCCGATGGCCACGAGCTGTTCCCAAGTGCCGTCGTTATAAATCAATTTGTCGCCAACCCGCCAAGCGGGCACATTGGCGGATGCGGCCAGCATCGCCGCCTTTGCCGCGCTCCCTGGGGCGCTGGAACCGCCAGCGGAACCGAAACGGTTTTCTTCTTCCACCGTCGTCAGAGGTACAAAATCGCCAACGACACCCAATCGACGCCACGATGGATCGCCATCCCGGCGCCGGTCACCGCTGTCGTCAAGATCGTAGGGCGCCGCTTTCGGCTCAGTGGCCCAGACGGCGGTATGAGTCGCGGCGGCGAAGAAAACCGCCACAACCAGCAATACCAGTATCCGTCCAGGTATTTGCCCCGCGCTCATCTACCGCCCGCCATCCGGAAAGCTTCGAGCAGCCGGGCGCGGACATATGCGAAACGGTCGGCTTCGCTCACATCGAAGCAGTAGCCGTCGCTACCGGCCAAACCGCCGGGAACAAGATCGCCCAGACCCTCCGGATCGCTGATCATATCCTGATAAAAACACACCGACAGCCAGCGCGGCTCATCGTCAATGACGTCGATCATCGCGAACAGCGCCCGGTCTTGTTGCGCCTCATGGCGGGGCCGCAACGAGTAGGAGACGCCGGGACGGGCGACAAACTCGCAGGTGACACCGGGTAACCCGGCCACCGTCGCGGCCAGATCGATAAAGACACGGCGCATCGGTTCATCGGGCCAGGCGGCGGCAAAAGCGGTGACTTCCGGGAGCGGGGATGTGGACATGGGCAGCTTCCTCAATTTTTCCAGCCATGGGTGCCAATCAGATCGACGAAACGGACACCGGCCAGAATTTCCGTGGTAATCCGACCATCGCGTTTGCTCAGAAGGCAAAGCTGCTGCTGATTCTGATCGCCAACCGGCATGACCAGCCGGCCTGGATCAGCAAGCTGGCTGATCAAGGGCGGCGGGATTTCCGGGCCGCCGGCGGTGACGATGATGGCATCAAACGGCGCGGCTTCCGGCCAGCCAAGGGTGCCATCGGCGAGCCTGGCCGTGATGTTAAAATAGGCGAGCGTGACGAAGACCTTGCGCGCCTGGGTCAGAAGCGAGTTCAGCCGTTCCAGCGAATAGACCTGGCGGCACAGCCGCGACAGCACCGCCGCCTGGTAGCCGGAGCCGGTGCCGATTTCGAGCACGGTTTCGTCACCGGTCAGGCGCAGCAACTCGGTCATACAGGCGACGATATAGGGCTGGGAGATGGTCTGGCCGCCGGCAATCGGCAGCGGATAGTCGTCATAGGCCTGGGCGCGCAGGGGGCCATCGACAAAGAGATGGCGGGGAACCTGACGCATGGCCGCCAGCACCCGTTCGTCGAGGATACCACGGGCGCGAATCTGTGTTGCCACCATTTCTTCCCTGGGAAGTTGGTAGCGGTCACTCATTTTTTGTCTCCCTGCCAGTCGAAATCCTTGTCCCAGCCTGGCTGGTCGTAGGCAAATGAACTGTAGCGGGCGGAAAAGACCACGTTATCGCGGATGACAACGATCAGGCTTTCTTCTTTGCGCGGGTTGAATAAACGGCCAACGACCGGCGCCGTCTTCAGCCAAGAGGTTTCCTTTTCATGATAAATCCAGATCTTCTCGCCATCTCTCCCGGTTTGGTATTCATCCGGATCGCCAATCAGGCCAATCAGTTCCTGGCCGCTGGTTTGCCCAGGTTTGATCAAAGAGGCGTCAGAGGCCAGGTTACGCACCGGCGTACCGGCGCAGGAGGCGAGAAAAAGAACGGCGCAGCTAAGCGCCAGCAAAAGAAAACAACGCAGGGACATCGGGACTCCTCCGGGGAAGACGGCGGATGGTGAAAAATCGGTAAACGCCGCCACTATACCCGTGTCGCCGCCTGGCCCGCAAGAATATCGAGATATTCGGCGAACTGGGCGGCGTGGCCAGCGTGACTATCAGGCGCCAGCGGCGCGGGCGAGGATTTTGTAGTTCCGCTCAACCATGGCCAAAGGATCGATGACGAGGCCGGCCTGAATCATGGCGTTGTCGTGGATCTGCCGGGCGATGTCGGCGGCCAGCTCCGCGTCTTTCTCGCACAGCGACGAGAGTTGTTTGATCAGGGCGTTTTTGGCATTGATTTCCAGATTCTTCTTGCCGGAGGCGCCGAGACCCAGGCCCTTTTCCTGACGGCTGGCGGAAAGTACCCGTTCCATCGTGGAAGTCATATAGCCGTCGGGATTGACGATCATCGCCGGAGCGTCGACGAGACGCTTTGAGACCGTGACATCGGCAATCTGCTCCGCCAGCGTCTCCTTGAGCCAGGCAACGAGGGCGCTCGTGGCGTCGTCATCAAGTTTATCCGTTTCGTCCGTGACACTGTCGGATTCGGTTTTCGGCATATCGAGATCGGCGCGGTCGGCGGATACCAGTTTTTTACCCTCGAATTCGCGCAGGTGACTGAGCACGAAATCGTCGATCGGCTCCAAGGTATAGAGAATTTCGATGTCCTTTTTTCTGAACATCTCGACATACGGCCCAGCCTCAATGGCGGCGCGGCTGGGGCCATTGATGTAGTAGATGCTCTCTTGATCCGGCTGCATCCGTCCGAGATAATCAGTCAGGGAAATCGGTTTTCCGGCCTCGCCCTTCGACGATTCGAAACGCATCAACTTGGCCAGCTCCTTCTGGAATTCATACTCGCTGGTCGCCCCTTCTTTGAGAAAATAGCCGAAGGCCGAGAAAAATTTCAGATAAGTCTCTTCATCGCGCCCCGCCTCTTCATCGAGAAATCTGAGAAAGCGTTTGGTGACCACCTTTCTGATTTTATTGACCAGGGCATTGTCCTGCAACGCCTGGCGCGAGATGTTCAGCGGCAAGTCATCGCTGTCGACAACGCCTTTCAGGAAACGCAGCCATTCCGGCAGGATATTCTTCGAGTGCTGGTCGATCAGGACCCGCTGGCAGTAGAGATTGACGCCGGGTTCCATGCGGCCAAAACCGAAAACCTCGAAATTTTCCTTCGGCACAAACAACAGGGCGTTAATTGCCAGCGGCGCGTCGGCGGAAAAGTGCAGGCGGTAGAGTGGTTCATCGCCGCCGGAGGCGATAAATTTGAAGAAATCGTTGTATTCCTGGTCGCTGATCTCGGATTTGTTCTTCGTCCAGATCGCCTGCACGGTGTTGATGGTTTCACCGTCGAGTTTTATCGGAAACGAGACGAAGGCCGAATACTGTTTGATGATCGACTCGACTTTCCATTTCTCGGCGTAATTGTAGGCGTCATCTTTCAATTCGATGATGATTTTCGTGCCCCGGTGCAGCCCCGGACATTCGCTGATGGTAAAGTTGCCGGTGCCGTCCGAGACCCATTCGTGGCCCTCGCCACCATCCCAGGAGCGGCTTTGCACCCGCACCTTTTTACCGGCCATAAAGGCGGAATAAAAACCGACGCCGAACTGGCCGATGAGATTGACATCCTTTTTCGCCGCCTCGGCCAGCTCGCTGAGGAAGGTGCCCGAACCGGAATGGGCGATGGTGCCAAGATTGTGCTCGAGTTCGTCACGGTTCATACCAATGCCGGTATCGCTGATCGTGAAAAGATGCTCTTTGTCATCAAGGGCGATGTTAATTTCGAGCGGCATGTGCGAATCGAAAACCTCACTTGCGGTCAGGCTTTCGTGGCGGAACTTTTCCAGGGCGTCGGCGGCATTCGAGACCAGCTCGCGGACGAAGACGTCACGCTCGGTATAGAGAGAATTGATAACAATATCGAGAAGCTTTCTCGTCTCGGCTTGAAATTCATGGGTGGTGGTTTCAGTTGTCATACGCTACACCAGAAGGTTCTGTTTAAGGAAGAAAAACAGGATAATGGCATGGCCATCATCCTGTTTTCGTTGCAACTTATCAAAAACAACGCTAATGGTAAGCATTCACCTCATGCTGTCAAGCCGCGCCCTCTTTCTCCTGGCGGTACTATCATGCGCATCGTTGCCATCGGCGATATTCATCAGCATCCGGAACATTGCGGTAAAATCCCAGATATAGCCACCTGTGATTATCTGCTTGTCCACGGTGACCTGACTAATTTCGGTGGGCGGGGCGCGGCGGCTCGCGTCATTTCCGCCCTGCGCCAATTCTGCCCACGGATACTGGCCCAGACCGGGAATCTCGACCGGCTCGGCGCCGATGATTTCCTCACCGAAGAAGGAATCAACCTGCATGGCCGGGCGCGTTTATTGGCTCAAGACGACGCCCGGCTCATCGTCATTGGTCTTGGCGGCGCCAATCGGACGCCTTTTTTTACCCCGCGTGAATTCAGCGAAAAGGCGATGGCGGGTTTTCTCGATGAAGCCTTGCGACAGGCGCGCNNCGCGAACTTACAGCGGCGGCGAACACCACCATGCCGATGCTTTTACTGACACACGCTCCACCCCACGGCGCGGTTGATCGCCTGGGAAGCGGGCGTCACGTTGGCTCGAAGGCGGTGCGGGCCTTTATCGACGAGCACCAGCCGGCGCTCTGCGTCTGTGGTCATATCCACGAGGCACAAGGAGAAGAGCGCCTTGGCGTCACCAGAATTTTCAACCCAGGGGCTTTCGCCAAAGGCGGATGGGTGGAAATCAATGTGAAATCAGATGGTATTGAGGCGCGCCTGCGGTAAATCCAGAATAGTTTTTACCCAAGGANNAGGCCCCCAAAACCAATGAAAGATGCCAGGGAGATACGATTTCCCGCGAGCGCGGCGCGGCGGCATTTCCGCCTACCACACTGATTGCCACTGATATATTGAGATATACTGTGTATTTTCAAGATGTTGCCATACCCGATACAGCGCTCGTCGTTGCGATGTTTCATAAATTCGCGCTCGCAAATTTTTTTCCGCCGTGTTTTCAGGAAGATATGAGGCGTAATGGTGACGTAAGTGGCGAAAAATCTGCCATGGGTTGTCAGGAGCATGACAACGCTCGCGCAAGGCCCATGAAATGCTTGACTGGCACGGCTTCCGCGAGCATACTGTTTTCCTAATTGCCCCGATTC
>DOMU01000108.1 GCA_003509305.1 Desulfobulbaceae bacterium
CAACACCTACACCGCCGGGCGCATCTACCATAATGTCCTCAACAACGAGCGGCAGGGGAAATACCTCGGCGGCACCGTTCAGGTTATCCCCCATGTGACCGACGAAATCAAACAGGCCATCAAGTCCGCCGCCTCGCCCGACCTGGACGTTNNGAAATCGGCGGCACGGTGGGCGATATCGAAAGCCTCCCCTTTCTGGAGGCCATCCGCCAGTTGAAAAACGACCTGGGCAAAAACCGCTGCCTGTATATCCACCTCACCTTGGTGCCCTACCTGAAAACTTCGGGCGAACCCAAGTCCAAACCAACCCAGCACAGCGTCAAGGAATTGCGTTCCATCGGCATCCAACCGGATATCATCATGTGCCGCTCCGAAGACGCGCTGAGCGCCGACCTGCGCAAAAAAATCGCCCTTTTCTGCGATGTGCCGGGCGATGCGGTGTTCTCAGCCGTCGATGTTCACAACATCTATGAAGTGCCGCTGAAGTACCACACCGAGGGCATCGACGTTAAAGTGGCCAAACTTTTAAGGCTCAAGGGTTCGCCCGACGCCAGCCCTTGGGAAAAGCTCATCGCCCGCATGGAGAACCCCAAGCATGAGGTTAACATTGGCATGGTGGGCAAATATATGGCCCTGAGCGAATCCTACAAGAGCCTGCACGAGGCCCTGACCCACGGCGGGCTCGAGGCTCAGGCCAAGGTGAACATCCATTATATTGACTGCGAGGCGTTGAACTCCAGAAATCTGGAAAAGCATCTTGGCGGGCTCGACGGCATCCTCATCCCCGGCGGCTTTGGCAACCGGGGGGTGGAGGGCATGATCATGGCCGCCAGATACGCCCGCGAGAAGAAGCGGCCCTTCTTCGGCATCTGCCTGGGCATGCAGTGCCTGGTGATTGAATTCGCCCGCAACGTGGCCGGGATAGAGGGCGCCACCTCCGGAGAATTCAATCCCAGAGCCAAGAACAGGGTTATCGACCTGATGACCGAGTGGATGGATCACCGCTCCGGCGGCCGCCAGAAGCGCGGCGCGGAGAGCGACTTGGGCGGCACCATGCGGCTGGGCTCTTTTCCCTGCCACCTCATGCCTGGCACCCTGGCCCAGAAGGCCTACAAGGAACCCGAAATCCATGAGCGCCACCGCCACCGTTACGAGTTCAACAACGAATACCTGGAAAAGCTGGCTGCCGCCGGTTTGAAATTCTGCGGCTTTTCGCCCGACCACGTTTTGGTGGAAATGGTGGAACTGCCCGCCAAAGAGCACCCTTGGTATTTGGGCTGCCAATTTCATCCGGAATTCAAATCCACACCCATGACGCCGCACCCCCTGTTTCGCGACTTCATCAAGGCCGCCCTGGTCCACAAAAATAAATAGAGGAAAATGAATCAAATAAAGGATGTGACCGATGTGGGACTATACTGAAAAGGTGAAGGATCATTTTGAAAACCCCAGAAACGTGGGCGTAGTGGATCGCGTCGACGGCGACGGCCAGGTGGGATCCCTGTCCTGCGGCGACGCCCTCCGGCTGACCATCCAGGTGGACAAAGCCAGCGACCGCATTGAAGACGCCAGATTCCAGACCTTCGGCTGCGCCAGCGCCATCGCCTCATCCTCGGCGCTCACTGAAATGGTGATTGGTAAGACGCTGGATGAAGCCAGCAAAATCACCAATGAAGACATCGCCAATTATCTCGGCGGCCTGCCCAAGGAGAAAATGCACTGCTCGGTGATGGGCCGCGAAGCGCTCGAAGCGGCGAGCGCCGATTACAGGGGCCTGGTGTTGCCGATGGCTCAGGGCGAAGTGGTCTGCGAGTGTTTCGGTGTCACCGACCTGGAAATCATCCGCGCCATCAAGGAGTCGCATCTGCGCTCGGTCGAAGAGATCACCAACTTCACCAAGGCCGGCGGCGGCTGCGGCAAGTGCGAAGAGAAGCTGCGGGCTATTTTACAGAAGACCGTCCAGGGCGAAGCCGCCCAGCCCGCCGCTTCCGGCAAGCCCAAACGTATGACCACGCTGCAAAAGGTCAAGAAGATCGAGGAAGTGCTCGACCGGGAGATCCGTCCAGTGCTGAAAAAAGACGGCGGTGATATCGAACTGGTCGATGTCGACGGTGATATTGTCACCGTGGCCATGCGCGGCGCCTGCGGTACCTGCGCCAAGAGCCAGACGACGATTAAGGAATACGTCGAGAAAAAACTGCGTGAGCTGGTGCTCGACAGCCTGATTGTCGAGGAGGGAAGCTTATGAGCGGGCGGATTATTTATCTGGATAACAACGCCACGACGCCGGTGGATCCGGAAGTGCGCGCGGCGATGATGCCCTATCTGACGGATCTGTATGGCAACCCGTCGAGCATGTACAGTTTTGCCGGTGAAGTGGCCGCTGGCCTGAAGCGGGCGCGCGCCCAGGTGGCGGCTTTGATTGGCGCTATGCCGGAGGAAATCACCTTCACCAGTTGCGGCACCGAAAGCGACTCGACGGCGATTCTGTCGGCGGTCAGGACATTTCCGGAGAAACGGCACATCATCACCACCAGGGTCGAGCATCCGGCGGTGAAAAATCTCTGTGAAAACATCAGCCTCTTTACCGGTCACAAATACCGCGTGACGCAGTTGAAAGTCGATGACCGGGGAATGCTCGATCTGGCTGAATACGAAGCGGCCTTGAGCGACGACACCGCCGTCGTTTCGGTGATGTGGGCCAACAACGAAACCGGCGTCATCTTTCCGATTGCCGAAATGGCCAGGATGGCGAAAAAACGTGGCATTCTTTTTCATACCGACGCGGTGCAGGCCGTCGGCAAGGTGCCGATCGACCTGGCGGCGCTCGATGTTGATTTCCTGTCGCTGTCCGGCCATAAACTGCACGCGCCAAAGGGTGTTGGCGTCCTGTATGTGAAAAAAGGAACGCTGTTTACGCCTTTTCTCATCGGCGGTCATCAGGAGCGTGGGCGGCGTGGCGGCACGGAAAATGTGGCTTCGATTGTCGCCCTCGGCAAGGCCTGTGAGCTGGCGGTGAGCCATATGGCCCAGGAAAACAGCCGCGTGCGGGCATTACGTGACCGTCTGGAAGAAGGACTTTTGGCACGGATTCCAAAGTCGATCCTCAACGGTGACAAGATCAATCGCCTGCCCAATACCTGCAATATCAGCTTCGAATATGTCGAAGGCGAGGCAATTCTTCTGCATATGAACCGGGAGGGTATCTGCGCCTCGTCGGGTTCGGCCTGCACCTCCGGCTCGCTTGAACCGTCGCATGTGCTGCGGGCGATGGGCGTCCCTTTCACCGCCGCCCACGGCTCGATTCGTTTTTCACTCAGCGTTTACAATACCGAGGAAGAGATTGATTTCGTGCTCGATACCATGCCGCCGATCATCGCCTCGCTGCGGAAACTGTCGCCATTCTGGAAGGAAGACTGATGCTTTTGGTTGAACCCAGCTACGAAATCCAGGACGATCTTGACCGGATGCCGTTGCCGCAGGCGCTTGAAGCGCGTGGGCGCATCTGCTACAAGAGCGAAGAGCGAATCGGCGCCGGGACGGCGGAACCGTTCCTCTCGCGCATTGCCGCGAGCGGCCATGGCTCGGTGTTGGAAATGGGCGTGGTGACGGCGGAAATTTCATGCTCCGCTGAAGACAAGGCCGCTTTGTTCGCCGGGCAGCCGCGCTTTCTCATGGTGGATGAAACCGAGGCCGGGCTGCTCATCACCGCCTCCGTCCGTGCCCCGCGCGAGGCGGCGAGTAATGCGGTCGTCGCGGCGCTGGCCCATGCGCTGGCCGAGAAATATCCGTTTCTTTTTGCCGGCGTCAGCCTGCCGGAAACGGCGCTGTTTCAACCGCGCTTTCTGTCCGTGGATGAGGTGGATGCCCTGCCGCAAGCGTTATTGCTCAGGCACCGCTTTCTCGGCGTCAAGTTCGCGGTCAGCCGAGCCGTCAGTCATGAGCTGGTGCGGCACCGGGTCTGTTCATTTTTGCAGGAAAGCCAGCGTTACTGCAACTACGGCCAGGCCCGCTTCGGCCAGCATGTCGCTTTCGTCCGTCCGGTATTTTATGCTGAAGATAGCCCGGAATTTACCTGCTGGAAAAAATCCATGGAGGAAGCCGAGGCCGCCTATTTGCGGCTGTTGGCCACGTCCAGCCCGCAGGCGGCGCGGACGGTTCTGCCGAACTCATGCAAAACCGAAATCATTGTTTACTGCAATCTGGCTGAATGGCGGCATATTTTTAAACTGCGTACCACAAGCGCCGCTGAACCGTCGATGCGTGAGGTAATGCTGCCGCTGGCCGCTGATTTCAAGGCGCGCTATCCGTTTATCTGACGTTGATTGACAGAATTTCAACCCTGAGATAAGGAGACGAAAAAATGCGGGGACAGCCGATGCTGTGCAATAGCTGGGCCGGTGGTGACCGGTTCTGGCAAATATATATATTCTAACAAAGGGGGTTGGTATGTCATCGAACAAAGGGGCTTTCACCGAAGACAAAGTGGCTCTATTGATAGGAAGTTTCATCTTCCTGCTGGCCTTGTTCAGGATGGCCGATATCGATTTGCTTGGCTGGGTGGTCAGGACCGGCATGTGGGTCGATAACCCATTTGACGCCTGGAAGCCCGCCGCCAAATCCATCGGTTTGGCCGGCTGGCAGTCGGCTCTCGTCACCTGGCTGGCGTTGACAGCGGTCTTGTCGTTTGGCGTCAAGCTGATGAATGGCAACGTCGGCAAGTTCGCGGTCTCTTTCACAGTTGTTTTCTTTATCGCTTTTATTTGTTACATGCTGGGCGCCAACGCCTACATCGCCGCCGACCCGACCAAACTGGGCGAGGGAAAGAATCTGATAAACATTCCCTGGTCCATGGGTTTAAGCACTGAAGCGGGCCTGATTATCGCGCTGCTAGCGGGCATCATCATCAGTAACTTCGCCCCCGGTCTGGCCGATAGCCTGCGTGACGCCTGCCGCCCGGAACTGTTTGTCAAGATCGCCATTGTCATCATGGGCGCCGAACTTGGCGTTAAGGCCGCCGATGCCGCCGGCTTCGCCGGTCATATCATCTTCCGCGGACTGTGCGCCATCGTCGAAGCCTATCTGCTGTACTGGGCGGTCGTTTACTATGTGGCCCGTAAATACTTCAAGTTTTCCAAAGAATGGGCGGCGCCGCTGGCCTCTGGCATTTCGATATGCGGCGTGTCGGCTTCGATTGCCACGGGAGCGGCGATTCGAGCCAGGCCCATTGTGCCGATCATGGTCTCGTCCCTGGTCGTCGTTTTCACCTGCATCGAAATGCTGATTCTGCCCTTTATCGCCCAGTACTTCCTGACCTCCGAGCCGATGGTGGCCGGTGGCTGGATGGGCCTGGCGGTCAAATCCGACGGTGGCGCCATTGCCAGCGGCCAGATTACCGAATCGCTGATTCTGGCCAAGGCGGCGGCGACCATGGGCGTGCAGTGGGAACCGAAATGGATTGTCATGGTGACGACCACGGTGAAGATTTTTATCGACATCTTCATCGGTATCTGGGCGCTGGTTTTGGCCTGGATCTGGAGCTCGAAATTCGACAAGACCGGCGGTGAACGCACCATGGGCTGGGCCGATGTCTGGGCGCGTTTCCCGCGTTTCGTCCTTGGCTACCTGGCTACATTCCTGATTCTTCTGTTTATCTGCCTGCCCTCGGATGATCCGGTCCGGTCGAAACAAATGGCCGATTTCGGCAAAAGTCTGTCCGGCACCATCAACGGCTTCCGGGTTATCTTTTTCCTGTTGACCTTTTTTACCATCGGTATGGTTTCAAATTTCCGTAAGCTGATGGAGGAGGGCATCGGTCGCCTGGCCGTTGTTTATGTGGTTTGTCTGTTCGGCTTTATCATCTGGGTTGGCCTGTTTATTTCCTGGGCTTTTTTCCATGGCATGACGCCGCCGGTGGTCGCCGGTTGATCGCCGATTCTTTTCTGAGGAGAACAATTTCATGGAAACCAAAGAGGATGTGAAATTCCACGAGGAAGTCCAGAAGATGGAGTATGAGCCGCTGGACGAAACCGAAATGAAGCTGATCCGCTGGAGCATCGGCCTGGGCATCGGCCTTTTGGTGGTGCTCTTTCTGGTCAGTAAATTTCTGCTGCCACCAGGCACTCACTGAGATGATGCCTGGCTGACGACGGGTGGGAACAAGGCCAGTCCTTTTCCCGCCCGTTTTTCGTTATGGGGAATGTATGCCGCGTTATCAGATTTGGTATATTGAGGGGCCAAATGGCGCCTTGAAGAAAAGCCGGGAGCAGGTCGTCGAAGCCGATTCGTTCGCCGCGGCGCTGGCACCGTTTTCCCCTTGGCCGGTGGTGGAAAATTATAACCACATCACGGCCAGCGCCTGGAATCCCGGTACTTGCCTGTACTATCAGGAAATGTGGGAAGCGAAGCGGCTGGATGATTGAAACTTGGCTCAGACAGAGAACTCTGATCTGTGGAGAGAGCATTATGGAATGGGACGCGGGAAAGCTGCTCGAATTGTCAGGTGGATACTGGGCGGGGTGCGCCGTGCAGGCGGCGGTGCGGCTCGATATTTTCACGGCTCTGGCTGCTGGCGCGAAAATCGAAGCCGAACTGGCGCAAACGCTGGACTGCGACCGGCGTGGTTTCGCTATGCTGGTCACCGCCCTGGTGGCGCTTGGCCTTTTGGAACGGTGCGCGGATGGGAAGATTGCCGCACCGGAAAACGTGCTCGCTTTACTGTCGAAGGACTCTCCCGAGTATCTCGGTTTCATCATCCGGCACCACGCTCATCTCATGCCCGGCTGGGCCAGACTCGCCGAGGCGGTGCGCTATGGAAAACCGACGCGGGATGAAAGCTCCTCGCATACCGATAGTGGCGCCGAACGGGAAGCCTTTCTCCTCGGCATGTTCAACATTGCCCGCTTGCAGGCGGAAAAAGTCGCTGAAGCCCTCGACCTGTCGGGCCGGACGAAACTCATCGACATCGGCGGCGGTCCCGGCACATACGCGGTTTATTTTTGTAAGCGGAATCCGAATCTGGTGGCGACGATTTTTGATTTGCCGACCACCGAACCGTTCGCGAAGAAAATTGTCGCCCGCTACGGTCTGAGCGAACGCGTTGGTTTTGTCAGTGGCGATTTCCTCAGCGATACTCTGCCGAAAGGGCGGGATGTGGCCTGGTTGTCGCAGGTTCTGCATGGCGAGACGGTGGACGATGCGCAGAAGCTGCTGAATAACGCCGCCGCCTGCCTTGTCCCTGGCGGTTTGCTCTGTGTGCAGGAATTTGTTCTCGACGATGACCGTGGTGGCCCGCCGCACGCGGCGCTTTTCGCCCTCAATATGCTGGTTGGCACCCAGGGTGGGCAAACCTATACCGCCCAGGAGCTGGAGGCCATGATGCGCCAGGCTGGCGCCGTCGAAACCTGGAGGCTTGATGTCGCGCTGCCGCAGAGTTGCCGCATATTGATTGGCAGGATGGGCTGATTTGCCGGCGGGTCATTGACAATTCGGCGCGGCGCGGCTATAAAAGAAAACTGTGAAAATTGGTTTATGCGGGGATTTTGGGGGCCTCGCCAGAAACCTATAAGAAGGAGGATAGTAATGAAGAAATCAATGCTTGCGCTGCTGTTGGCCTCGTTGTTCACGTTCGTCGCGGTCGGCGCGAGTTTCGCCGCCAAGGTCGACTGCACCGTCGATTCCGTCGATGCGGGCAAAGTGACGATGACCTGCGACAAAGCCGATGCCTTGAAAGCCGGCGGGAAAGTCAGAGTCGAGACGAAGAGAGCGAGAGCCGCCATCGAAGGGTGTTAATCCGAGACGTTTCGCGGTATTTCAGAGTTGTCGCTTCAGACCGGTTGACCGCTGTCAGCCGGTTTTTTTTATGTCCGTTTTTTCATGCGGGGAAGAAAAATGGATTTCAGGCAGTTGCCGGATGAGGAACGAAAACTGTATCTGCGGCTCAGTCAGGCATATCGGCTGCGCTTTGCGCCGGTTGGTATCGCCGATATTCGTTTGCAGATTTTACAGATCGCCGACCTCGAAGAATTTCTTGGTGGCAAAGACCCGTTTGCCGATGTCACAACTTTCCCCTTTTGGGTGAAACTGTGGGACGCGGCTGTTATCCTCGCCTATCTGTTGCGCCAACTGCCGAAAGAACCGGGGCAAACCCTGCTCGAATTGGGTGCCGGTTTGGCTGTGCCAGGCCTGGCCGCTCAGGCTGCGGGGTTCAAGGTGACACTCAGTGATTATGAACAGATTATCCTCGATTTCCAGCGGGTTTCGGCCACCGCCTCCGGTTTGCCGGCCACGCGTTCCGTCATGCTCGACTGGCTGAACCCGCCGGAGCTGGGGCGGTTTTCCGTTCTGGCCGGCGCGGAAATTTTGTTCCGTGAAGAGTTCTTTCAGCCTCTTTTGACCGTATTCAGGCGTTATCTGGCACCGGACGGCCAGATTTTTCTTGCCCATGACGCCATGAGGCGCAGCCTGCCCAAATTTTTGGCCCTGGCCGAAAAGGACTACCGTATCACCGTGAACGAGCAGAAAATCAAACGCGACGGTGAGGACATCACCATCATCGTCAACCGCCTCATTCCTCGTGGCGTGGCCAATGTCTGATGATTTTTATGCGATAAATCTGCGTTTGGCCGGTCGGCTCTGTCTTGTCGTTGGCGGTGGCCGGGTGGCGGCGCGGAAAACTGCTGGTCTTCTTGCTTGCCGGGCAAGGGTGCGGTTAGTCAGCCCGTATCTGGTGCCGCCCTTAGCCAAGCTCGCCGCCAGTGGTGAAATTTCATGGCTGGCCCGTCTTTATCAAAAAGATGACTTATCCGCGGTGACGCTGGCCTTTGCCGCCACCGATGATCCGGTCATCCAGAAACAGATCAGCCGCGACGCGGAGGAGCGGGGCATTCTGGTCAACCGCGCCGACGATACGCCGAGTGGTGATTTCCATCTGCCCGCCAGCCTCAGGCGCGGCCCGCTGCTCATCACCATTTCCACCAGCGGCCAAAGCCCGGCTTTGTCGGCGGCGCTCAGGCGGCGTCTGGAACGGGAATTTGGCGATGGCTATGCGCTCTTGACTGAACTCTGTGGCCGCCTCCGTCCGTTCTTCTCCGATCGGAAAATGCTGACGGACTGCACCAAGCGCCTCATGGCGGCGGGCCTTACGGAAATGCCGCCGGAACAGTGTGAAGCCGAAGTGCGGCGGCTTTTGGCGGCGATGTTGCCGGCAGATGCCGATATTTCATCCCTGTTGCGGGGAATTTTCTGAAAAATAAGGGAGGCGGCACATGGAGCGGATGACCTATTTGCTGTTTGACGCCGTGCTGGCGGTGACGCTTTTGACCGCTGTGGTTTATCTGGCCTTTTTCATTCGCCAGAACAGCGGCCTGCGGCATGTGGCGCGAATACTGATGATGGTTTCCGGTGTCTTGCAACTGCTCTATATCTTTGCCCGTTTTTCCATCCTCGGTGTCATCCCCTTGACCAACCCGCATGAGGCGGTAGTATTTTTCGCCTGTGCCACCACCTGGGCGTACCTGACTTTCCGTTGGCGCTATAAGGTGAAGAATTTCGGCGCCTTTGTCTCGCTGCTCGTGGCCCTGCTTTTGCTGCTGGCCGCGTCTTTTCCCACCGCGTTTGCGCCGCCGCCGCCGGTTTTGCGCAGTCTGTGGTTGCCGGCACATGCTGGGCTATCGCTGGCCGCATACAGCTTTTTTTCGTTAGCATTCTGCGGTGGCCTAATGTACCTGCTGCAAGAACGGGAACTGAAGACTAAGCGTTTCGGCTATTTTTTCTCGCGTCTGCCGTCGCTCGACGCCCTCGACCAGTTAAACAGCCATTGCCTGGCTATCGGTTTTATCCTTCTGACCATGGGCATCATCAGCGGTTCGTTGTGGCTGTCGCAGGTCTATGGCGTCTACTGGCGTTGGGGTGAAAAGGAAGTCTCCTCGGTGGTGATCTGGCTGATCTATCTGCTCCAGTTGCACCAGCGTTTCACGGTTGGCTGGCGTGGCAAACGGGCGGCGGTGATGGCCGTCATCGGCTTCGCGATTATCGTTCTGACCCTTGTGCTCGTGGTGGCGCCGCCGGGAGGAGCGGGGATTCATGGCAACTGAAACGCCACTGGCGGAACATATTGTGCTTGTCGGTGTCAACCACACGACGGCGCCGGTGGAGATCCGCGAAAAGATCGCCCTGGCCACCGGTTATGACCAGCCGCTCCCGGCGCTCAGACAACTGCCCGGTTGCCGCGAATGTTTCTTTCTTTCCACCTGTAACCGGGTTGAGGCGCTTATCGTCGGCGCCGGTGGTAACGAGGCTGCTCAGGCGCTTGCCGCCTTCTTCTTTGGTAACGAGCTGACTGAGTCATACGCCAACTTCCTGTACCGTTACGAAGAAGCCGCCGCCGTCAGTCATCTCTTTACGGTGGCCTCGAGCCTCGATTCGATGATTATCGGCGAAACGCAGATTCTGGGTCAATTGAAGGCGGCCTACCGTCAGGCCGCCGAGGCCGGCTGTACCGGCGCGGTTTTGAACCGCCTCTTGCCCAAATCCTTCACCGTGGCCAAACGGGTGCGCAGTGAAACCGGCATCGGCCTGTCGGCGGTGTCGATCAGCTATGCCGCCGTCGAGCTGGCCAAAAAAATCTTTGGCAGCCTGCAAGGGAAGAATGTTCTCCTCATCGGCGCTGGCGAAATGGCCGAGCTGGCGATGGAGCATCTGCTCAATCAGAAAATTGCCGCCGTCACCGTGGTTAACCGCACGCTGGCCCGCGCCGAGGCGCTGGCAGAGCGTTTTCACGGTCAGGCGGTTGCCTGGCCGGAGCTGCTTGCCCGCATCGAAACGGCGGACATCGTCATCAGTTCGACTGGCGCCACTGGCCTGATCCTGCGCAAGGAAGACGTCATTCCGATTATGCGCCGCCGTCGCAACCGACCGCTCTTTTTCATCGACATCGCTGTGCCGCGCGACCTCGACCCGGCCTTGAACGAATTGGCCAATACCTATCTCTACGACATTGACGATCTCGGCGGCATCGTCGATGTCAATCGCGGTGAACGGGAAAAAGAAGCGGTCAAAGCCCGGCGCATCGTCGCCGAAGAAACGGAAAAATTCATGCGCTGGCGGCGGAGCCTGGCCTTGAATCCGACCATTTTACAGCTACGCCGTCATATCGAGGACATTTCCGCTCGCGAACTGGCCAAAACCACCGCCAGGATGCCGGGGCTTTCCGAGGCGGATTACGCCGCTTTGGAAAGAATGCTGGCGGCGGTGGCCGGAAAAATCCTGCACGCTCCCCTGCAATACCTGAAACAGGGAGACGCCGCTCCGGAACAGGAAAACAAAGTGGATGTCATCCGGCGGGTGTTTGGTTTTGACGATGAAGAGCCAGTCTCCTGAGGGGACGGACAAAAAATACCCCCTGGCGTTTTGCCATGGAATTTGCCGCTTCATTCTGGTATGACTGGCGCTGGTTTTCGCGGTGGTTCCTCTTGCCTCTCTTTCTCAGAACGATTGTCAGTATGAATACGATTCGCTTGGTGATTTTTTCCCTCCTTTTTCTTCTGCCGGTAAGCGCCAGCGCCTTGTCGGGCAATCCCGCCGCTCAGGGCGAGAAGTTCGATGAAAAACGAAATGATTTTATCGGATATCTGCTCGAAACACAGTTGCCAGTGTATCATTTCAGCGGCAAAGAGGTCGATGAGAAGCTGGCCGCTGACGCCTTCCAGCTTTACCTGAAACAGCTCGATTTTCAGAAGCGTTTCCTTTTGGAGAGCGATGTGGAAGCGCTGCGCGCCTGTGTGCCGCGCATTCCCAGCGATCTCGACCAGGGAACTCTGATTCTGCCGCGCAAAGCCGCCGAGATGATGAAAGAACGAATCAGTCAGGCGGAAAAGATGGTGACCGACATCCTTGCCCAGCCGATTGCTCAGACCACGCCGGAAACGCTCGAAACCGACCCGGAAAAACTCGTTTATGCCAAAACCCTGGGCGAGTTGCAGGACCGCTGGCGGCGCATCGTCCGCGGCCAGGTGATTGGGCGTTTTCTTGACCTGGAAGAGGAGCAGGCCAAGGAAAAAAACAAAAAGGATCAGAAAACGCTGTGGCGTGAGGCCATCGAAAAGGTTGCGAAACAGAACAAAAACTTTTTCCATCGTCTGAAGCAAAACACGCTTCAGGATCAATACGACAATTTTTACAATGCCTTGGCCCGAGCCTTCGACCCACATACCAACTACCTGCCGCCGGCGGCTAAAGAGATGTTCGACATCAGCATGAGCGGCAGTCTGGAGGGGATCGGCGCGGTGCTAAGCGAGGAGGACGGCTTCATTAAAGTGAAGCAAATCATGCCCGGCAGTCCGTCGGCGCGGCAGGGACATTTGCAGGCCGGTGACACTATTTTGCAGGTGGCTCAGGGCGCGGAAGAGCCGGTCGATGTCACCAATATGCGTTTGACTGACGTTGTGCGCCTGGTACGTGGGCCGAAGGGCAGTGAAGTCCGCTTGACTGTGAAAAAGGCTGACGGCACCAGGGAGATGATTCCGATCATCCGTGACGTGGTACAGATTGAGGAGACTTTTGTCAAAAGCACGGTGCTCAATGCGCCGGATGGGAAGAAAATCGGTTATATCCTGATTCCCAGCTTCTACCATGATGATAACAGAGACGGGCGCGACAGCGGCGAGGATACCCACCGTGAGCTGGAAAAGCTGAAAGCGGAAGGGGTGGAAGGTATCGTTCTCGACCTGCGTAACAACGGTGGCGGCCTTTTGTTTGACGCGGTGGCCATTGTTGGCCTGTTCATTGACCAGGGGCCGGTGGTACAGGTGAAAAATGAACGTGGCAATGAACAGGTGCTGCGGGATGACGAAGCGGGAACGGTTTACGACGGGCCGCTCGTAGTCATGGTCAACAAGTTTTCGGCCTCGGCTTCCGAGATCGTCGCCGCCGCTTTGCAGGATTACGGGCGGGCGGTAATCGTCGGTGACGGTCACACTCACGGCAAGGGCACGGTGCAGACAGTTATCAAAGACAAGAATATGGATAGGTTGCGCCCGTTTTATGAGCAACGGTTCGACGACCTCGGTATGATCAAAGTGACGACCCAGAAATTCTACCGCATCAACGGCAACTCGACCCAATACAAGGGCGTCGAGCCGGATATCCTGTTGCCCGGCATGTTTGGCTATGTCAAATCCGGAGAAAAATATCTGGAATATGCTTTGCCCTACGATACCATCAGCCCGGCCAGTCACGAGCAATGGCAGTTGGCCTTACCCTTTGATACACTGCGGCGGTGGAGTGAAGAACGGGTGGCGCGGAACAAAGCCTTTCTGACCATCAAAAAAGAGGCGGGAAACGCGGAAAAACGCAGCAATGAAACTCTGATCACGCTGACCGTCGACAATATGCGAGCACAAAAGGAAGCCGCCGAGCGCTCGAAGAAAAAAATGGGCGAATATTTCCGCCAATTCCGCACCGCCGAAGATGGCGAAGACGGGCCGCCGCTGGAAGAAAATCGCGACGAGTGGATGAAAAACGTCCGCGAGGATCCTTATATCCTTGAAGTGAAGAACATTCTGCTCGATATGATCGCGCTTGAGGGCAAAAAGGCGGCGGATACACCAGGCAAGAACATATCCGGCTTGCCGCGATAAACATATTCGCCGCTGCGGCTGGGTAGGTGGCTGGGGCCGTCCGCAAGGAAAAGCGCTTGAAAAAGACCGGAGAAAATGATAGTTCTGCTTGACTTTTTTTAGGCTGGAATAGGCCGGACATGAGGAGGAAGAGGTGGCTGAACCGTTGGAAAAGAATGAGGATCTGGCTGAGGCGTTCAGATGCCATCACGAGAAGATTGTTGAACGCTGGGTGAAATACGCTCTGTCGAACTACCAGTCCCCGGATTTTTTTCTACGCCAGCCCGACCCTTTCGCCAACCCGGTCGGCGGCGCGGTGAGGCAGGCTTTTGACCGCCTCCTCCCTCTTTTGGCGAAGAAGCCGGAACGCCAGAAGTTCACGGAAATCCTGGAGCATTTGGTGCGTATCCGCGCTGTGCAGGGTCTTAAACCCTCGCAGGCGCTGGCGCCGGTGAACGCCGTCAAACATATTGTCCGGGAAGTGCTGGCCGCCGATAAAGAACGGGCTGCCTTGGTGGCCGATCTGTATGATTTCGATTTCGCGGTTGATATCGCCATGCTTACGGCTGTTGACTTGTATATGGAGGCGAGGGAACGTCTGTACGCCACGCGGCTGGCTGAATTCAAGAGCGGGCGGCATACGCTTACCGATGGCGGTTGTCCCTCGAAGGCGCTGGATCCGATGGGAGAAGAAGGCTGAGGGATGCCGGGATGGAGATCCCGGTCCCGTGCAGGAGCGCAGGCCGGTCAGCGGCATTTGCCGCGAGCGGTCTGAAGATCATATTATCTTTCCACAAAGTGAGGTAAAAAATGAAGTATGGCGCACCGTTCCTAGCAGTCATTGCTTTGGCGCTGATTGCTTGGCTGGGATCGCTGATACCCGGGATGCAGTATGTGTTCGGGGTGGTGTTTCCCTACCTGGCCCTGGTGATCTTCCTGTACGGTTTTATCCGTCAGGTGATGAACTGGGGCAAGTCCCCGGTTCCTTTTTCCATTCAGACCACCTGTGGTCAGGCCAAATCTCTCGATTTCATCAAACACAACAAACTGGAAGCGCCGGACACCAACAGCCAGGTCGTCGCCCGTATGCTGCTTGAGGTGTTGACCTTTCGCTCGCTCTTCCGTAACACTCAGGCGCGCCTCTACGGTGGCCCGAAGTTGACCCACGAGTCATCGAAATGGCTGTGGATGTTCGCGCTGCTCTTCCACTATTCCTTCCTGGTCATTTTGATCCGCCACATGCGGCTGTTCCTCGATCCCTATCCGGTCTGCCTTGACTGGCTGGAGTTCGCCGACGGCATTTTCCAGATTGGCGCCCCCAACTGGTACATCACCGACGCCTGCCTCGTTGCCGGTCTCTTGCTTTTGCTGCTGCGCCGTTTCTGCCAGACGAAGGTACGCTACATCTCTTTGGCCAACGACTATTTCCCGCTGTTTCTGCTCTTGGGCATTGCCATCACCGGCATTCTCATGCGCTATGTCCTGCGCGCTGACGTCGACGTTGTCGCCATCAAACAACTGGCGGTCGGTCTTGTCACCTTCCAGCCGACAATTACCACCAACATCGCCTCGATTTTTTACATTCATCTCTTTTTAGTTTGTGCCTTGCTGGTCTATTTCCCGCAGAGCAAACTGATGCATATGGCCGGCGTTTTGTTCAGCCCGACCCGTAACATGCGCAATAACACGAGGGCCGTGCGGCACATCAACCCGTGGAATCCGGACATTAAGCCGCATTCCTATGCCAGTTATGAGGACGAGTTCCGCGAATTTATGGTCGATGCCGGTATTCCGGTGGAAAAAGAACTTCCCGCCAGTCAGGCATAGGCGAAATCTTTCAACCAGCGATAAGGACAAAGAGCAATGGCATTGCCAAAATTGGAAGAATTATCAAGGAGTGTGGTAGAGGATCCGTCCATGGCCACGGGGTCTGTCCCTACCCGTGACTGGATGGATATTCCGGTGGTGTTCAAACCGGGNNGGGAAATTATGCGTATCCCGCGAAAAAGGACAAGGTTGAATATCTGAACAGCCAGAATGGCCTGTCTTTCCCCAATGCCAGAGTCTGGTCACCGGAAGATGATGACTGGAAGCTGCCGGAGAACTGGAA
>DOMU01000209.1 GCA_003509305.1 Desulfobulbaceae bacterium
GGCATCATCAATTCAGCGGCATCCGTCCGTTTTTCTGTCAGTTGGAAGCGGTGGAGACCGCGATCTGGCTGACCGAAGCCGCACCGAAAATGGGCAAGAGGGGCGAGAAATTCCTTGAGCGCCTAGATAACGCCAACGCCGAGGCCAAGCCCGGCCTGCCCCGGTTGGCGCTGAAACTGGCCACCGGCGCCGGCAAGACCACGGTCATGGCCATGCTCATCGCCTGGCAGACGATCAATGCCGTCCGCTATCCGAACAGCAAGCGTTTCAGCCATGGTTTTCTCGTGGTCACGCCCGGCATCACCATCAAAGACCGCTTGCGGGTGCTCTTGCCCAGCGATGTGGAAAGCTATTACCAGACGCGGGAACTGATCCCCACGGACGCCTTGCGCGACATCCAGCGAGCCAGGGTGGTCATTACCAATTACCACGCCTTCAAGTTGCGGGAATTGCTGGAGCTTTCCGGCGCTGGCCGCGCCCTGCTCACCGGTCGCCACGGGGAAAAGATCACCACACTGGAGCCGGAAGGCCGGATGCTGCAACGGGTGATGGGCGAATTGATGAACATGAAAAACATCGTCGTTTTTAATGACGAGGCCCATCACTGCTACCGGGAAAAGCCCGGCGACAAGGAAGATGTCGAGGTTCAGGAAGGCGAGGATGCCAGGGACGTTTCCGGCGAAGCCAAGGCCAACAACGAGGCGGCGCGGCTGTGGATTTCCGGCCTGGATATTGTGCGGAAAAAACTCGGCATCGCCCGCATATTCGACCTTTCGGCCACGCCGTTTTTCCTGCGCGGTTCCGGTTATGCCGAAGGCACGCTCTTCCCCTGGACGATGAGCGACTTTTCCCTGATGGACGCCATTGAGTGCGGCATCGTCAAATTGCCGCGCGTGCCGGTGGCCGACAACATCGCCAGCGGCGATATGCCCAAGTTCCGCGATCTGTGGAAAAACATCCGCCACGATATGCCCAAAGCCGGCCGGGGCAAGGCGAAGAACCTCGACCCACAGGCCCTGCCCACCCTGCTCACCGGCGCTTTAATGGCACTGTACGGTCACTACGAAAAAACGCATACACTCTGGATGCAAGCGGGCATCGGCCTTTCTCCCTGCTTCATCATTGTCTGTAACAACACCTCCACTTCGAAGCTGGTCTATGATTTTATCGCCGGATATGAGAAAGCGGACGGTGGTTTTCAGAACGGACGCTTTGCATTGTTCCGTAATTTTGACGACAACGGCAATCCATTGGCCGAGGCCAGGACGCTTTTGATTGACAGCGAGCAGCTCGAATCCGGTGAAAAACTCAGCGCCGATTTCCGCAAACTGAATGCCCAGGTTATTGAGCGCTTCCGCCGCGAGGCCATGGAGCGTGGCGGCGCTTTGGCCGAAGAGTTACGCCGGGGCAAGGAAATCGACGATGCCACCTTGTTGCGCGAGGTGATGAACACTGTCGGCAGGACTGGGCGGCTCGGCTCCGGTATCCGCTGCGTAGTATCGGTTTCCATGCTCACCGAGGGCTGGGACGCCAACACCGTCACTCATGTGCTTGGCATCCGGGCCTTTAGCACGCAGCTTTTGTGCGAGCAGGTCATTGGCCGGGCACTGCGCCGCCAGAGCTACGACCTCAATGACGAGGGCCTGTTCAACGCCGAATACGCCGATGTCATGGGCATTCCCTTTGATTTCACCGCCAAGCCGGTGGTCGCTCAGCCGGCACCGCCGCGTGAGACCATCCGCGTCAAGGCCATGCGTCCGGAGCGGGATGGCCTGGAGATTCGTTTTCCCAGAGTGGCCGGTTACCGCGTCGAATTGCCGAAAGAACAAATTCGGGCCAAATTCACCGATGATTCGACGCTGGAACTCAACCCGGCGCTGTTCAGCCCGACGGAAGTGCTCCAGGCGGGCATCATCGGCGAGACGGTCAACCTCAAGGTCGAACACCTCAAAGACATGCGGCCATCGGCCTTGGTGATGCACCTGACCAGCCATTATTTGCGGCAAAAATGGCGCGATGGCGACGGCAATCCGCGCCTCTATCTCTTCGGCCAGTTGAAGAGTATTGTCCGCCAGTGGTTGGAAAAATATCTGATTTGCCAGGGCGGCACCTATCCGGCCATGCTGTTGAATACGCAATTTGCCGACATGGCCTGTGAAAAAATCCACACCGCCGTCAACCGCGCCGCCATCGGCGACGATCCAAAGGAGGCACCAGTGCTGGCCGTGCTCGATCCCTACAATCCCAGCGGCTCCACCAGTCACGTCAACTTCACGACCTCGAAACAGGAGCGTTGGCAAACCGNNCGACAGCGATTGGGAGGGCGAGTTCTGCCGCGTGGCGGAGCAACACCCCAAAATTCTGGCCTATGTGAAAAACCATAATCTCGGCTTTGAAGTGCCCTATGTGTTTCAGGGCGCCGAACATCTCTATCTGCCGGATTTTATCCTGCTGGTCAATGACGGGCACGGCAAGGATGATCCCTTGCATCTGGTGGTGGAAATCAAGGGTTTTCGCGGCGAGGACGCCAGAGCTAAAAAAGAGGCGATGGACGTGTATTGGATACCCGGCGTCAACCTTCTGAAAAGCCAGGGGCGCTGGGCTTTTGCCGAGTTGCGGCAGGTCTGGCGCATGGAAACCGACTTGCGGGCCAAGATGGAAGAGGCATTTGGCGGGATATTGAAGCAGGTGACGGAAATGTGATCGTGGCGAAAGGAGAATTGTATCTTTACGAACTGAACTGAATAACACTCTCGGCACGGCAAGGAAAAATCATCTTGCTTGCGGAAAACATGTGGTTTATTTTACGATAACAACAAATCGTAAAATAAACTTTCTTTTTATTTTAATTTCTCATGCAACGCGGCCCGCAAGGCGAATACGTTACCATATCCACCGCCGGTGAAACGGCGCAGGCCTTTGTGCCGTCACCGTTGCCGCCGCGTCCGCCCATCGACTGGCAGCCAGAACTGCGGGCCAAATTCGACCGGGCGCTGGCCGCATTGGGCCAGTTAGACAGCGTTGCCGCCCTGTTGCCGGATACGGCGCTGTTTCTCTATACCTATGTCCGCAAGGAGGCCGTGCTGTCTTCGATGATCGAAGGAACCCAGTCCTCGCTTGCCGACCTGTTGCTGTATGAGTTGGAGCAGGAACCAGGAACGCCGCTCGATGACGTGCAAGAGGTGAGCAATTACGTGGCGGCGCTCGATCACGGCCTGAAACTTTTGGCGGATGGTTTGCCGTTCTGCCTGCGCCTGTTTCGGCAGGTGCATGGTGTGTTATTGGCCAAGGGGCGGGGCAGCCGGCAAATGCCGGACGAGTTCCGGCTCAGCCAGAATTGGATCGGCGGCACCCGGCCCGGCAATGCCGTTTTCGTGCCCCCGCCGC
>DOMU01000208.1:0-2581 GCA_003509305.1 Desulfobulbaceae bacterium
GTCCACGCCGTTCACTTTGACGCGGCAGCGGTCGTCGGGGTCTTTCAAGAGATCGATGTCCGGCTCGCCGAAGACGACGAAAAGGTTGCCTTTGCCTGTGTTTTTGAGCTCGGCGGACATGTGGAGATCGGCGTTCATGCGGGCTTTGAGAATGCGGATGCGGCCGAGTTTATCGAGTTCGGACGAGAGGGCGTCGAAGCTGAAGCCGCAGGCGATCAGAATGTCGAAATCGGCGTCGCCCGCCTCGCGGGCGGCTTCGACCAGTTCCTGACGCTGCACTGTGCCGAATTCGGGGCCGATGAAGATGGCGGCGCGGCGTTCGGCGTCACCCTCCATGTATCTCCCTTCGGCGCACACGTGGCGTCCCGGCCACGGCGTGAGGGAGGTGAAGTCTATCTTCCCTTCCTTGTGCGCCTGTTGGACGCCGGCTGTGCGGAGGTTGTCCAGAATCATTTCGACGAAGGAGGCTGCGCCGGAACCGATGGCGGAGGGGCGTTCCAGCGGGTCGATGAACTGGCCGTTTTCGTCCACCTCCATTGTCCGGTGGGGGGAGAGGCTTTCCACGGTGAAGGGGCCGGCGACGCGCACTTTGCGGTTGTCGGTGTAGGGTTTGTCGTAGAGATATTAGGAATCCGCCTTGGCAGCTATGGAGGCGTCAATCTCCTTTTGTCGGGCGATGCGGGCGTCCCACCATGCGGCGTGGGTTTTCTTCGCAACGTCCGGCCAGCCGGATTCGGCTTCGCGGGGGATTTCCCATTCTTCCCATTTTTTCTTGAGCGCAATGTTCAGTTGTTCGCGCAGGGGTTCCAGCGTCTTTTGCCAATTTTCCCAGATAACGTCGATTTCGGCGTTGTTGGCGATGGATTTGAGGGTGATATGCGGCACGCGCTCATAGACAAAACCGTGCGTAATCTTGCCGTAGGTCGGCCTTGAAGAAGGTTCCGTTCGCGTAACGTCCGCCTCTTTCCTCTGGCCTTCGGCGGAGTCAGCAAGCAGATAATAAGGATACCGCGCCCCCATAAGCCGGGCGCGGGCCAAAGCCAGGGCCACGCGGGAAGTATCGATGGTTATCCAGCGGCGGCCCCATTGTTCGGCGACATAAGCTGTTGTGCCGCTGCCGCAAGTGGGGTCAAGGACGAGATCGCCGGGATCGGTGGCCATGAGAAGGCAACGTTGGATAACCTTATCGGCAGTTTGGACGACATAAACCTTTCCGGACGCGCCTTGCGTATCAAACCACATATTAGAGTATTCTTGCGCAGGATAATCGTTGTGTAAAAAAAGATAAGACAACGAAGTTTTTCCACCAAGGATACGATTGGCCTTCTTTAATCGTTCAAATCCTGTCGGGTTTGTTTTCCAGCTTTTTTCAGACGCAGTTCTATAAACAGTGCCTTCAAAACTAGCATCAAAAACGCAAGATTCAGTTCTGCCTGCTGAAACAAAGTCTAAACCACGGCAGGCGGATTGATTTTCTGGAATTTTGATTTCGTCTGCTGCTTCAGCTTTAGTCATTGCTCGTATTATTCCATCTGGCATCCGAACAGATTTGAATTGAGTTCCTTCTCCTGAAGCTCTGTCAAAAAGAAGTTTCCTGTATTTTAAAGAATCCTTATTCTTTGCATACCATATAATGTAATCTGCTACACCTGCAATGTATGTTGTTCCTAAAGGAATCTTTGTTCGAAATTGTATATTGGCAATAAAATTATCGTCTCCAAATATTTCATCTAAGACATCTCTGATTTTATGTACATTTTCATCACCAATTTGAACAAAGATAGATCCCGAATCGGCCAATAAGTCGCGGGTAACAATAAAACGGTCGCGTATATAGGTTAGGTAACTGTGGATTCCATTACGCCAAGTATCGCGAAAAGCTTTGACTTGTTCAGGCTCACGAGTGATGTGCTCAGGTTTGCCATCTTTTACGACATTGCTGGTAGTTGACCACTGGAAATTGCTATTGAACTTGATGCCATAAGGCGGGTCAAAATAGATGCACTGCACCTTGCCGCGCAAGGCTTCCCTTTCGGCAAGGCCGGCCATAACTTGCAGGGAATCGCCAAGAATCAGGCGGTTGCTCCAGTTCTGCTCGTGCTGGTAAAATTCCGTCTTGTCCACACCTTCGGGAATACCGTTGAAATCGGCAAAGAGAGACATCTGCTGTGGAGCAGGCGGCGCGGCTTTTTTCGCCCTAGCCTCACTTTCCTTTTTCAGATCGTCAATGAGGACTTTGGGATGCACCTTTTCCTGAATATAGAGAGGCGCGGCACGAACGGAGAGTTCGCCGTCCTCCATATCCTCCGGCCCATATTTACCGCGCCAGATAAGTTGCGGGTCAAGATCGGGATCGCGGCGTTTGTAGCTCACCTGTATCGGCTTCNNGGTCGGGATATTGACCCGCTTGGCTTCATCGTGGGTGAAGCTTTCCACAGTCTTGGCGGCAGAAGAATCTTTCGTTTTAGGAGGCATCCCTGGTTTCCTTATCGGTTTGTCGGTGCACTATTCACTGACCACTGCTTTTTCATCCTGTTCCACGCTCTCATTCAAAATGCCGATATACCCCGTATAGCTGAAC
>DOMU01000208.1:2608-3033 GCA_003509305.1 Desulfobulbaceae bacterium
CTTGTTGACGGTGGCTGGAGTCAGGCCGGTTTTGGCCGCAAGCCAACCAGCCGTGACAATCGGGCGCTCCATCAAGACGCGGTGGATGCGCAACGCCGAGGCTGAAACGCGGCCCAATCGCTGGATATTTTCCTGGTCTTTTTG
This sequence comes from Desulfobulbaceae bacterium, assembly GCA_003509305.1. Taxonomy (GTDB): domain Bacteria; phylum Desulfobacterota; class Desulfobulbia; order Desulfobulbales; family Desulfocapsaceae; genus UBA8130. The sequence goes on from DOMU01000208.1 coordinate 2,753, forward strand.
CGCCAAATCGAGCAGCCGCCGCGCCGTCTCCATCGCCTGGGCGGCGGTGGCGAGCACCGCGTCAGCGAAAAAATCGAGCCAGGCTTCCCAATCGCCGGTCAGTCGCACCCGGTTCAGCAGTTCATAGTAATAGGCGCGGTGGGTCTTAAAATAGAGGCTGATATAAAGCATCGGCTGGCGCAAGATATTATGTTCGCATAACAATAAGACGATCAGCAGCCGTCCCAGCCGCCCGTTGCCATCGAGAAAGGGATGGATGGTCTCGAACTGAGCGTGCATCA
>DOMU01000037.1 GCA_003509305.1 Desulfobulbaceae bacterium
AACACGGATTCATCGGATGAAATGCGTCCCTTTGACCACCCCGGCGCTTACGCGAAATGGCATTGTTCTTCATCAGATCAGGCGGATCATCCCGCGAGGCGGACAGCGTGATTAAAAGACATCAGGTGAAACCTCGTGGCCTGGTTATCCCATTTCTATTTCAATTTTCCCTCCTGACTCCTCCCGGCGCTGCGCGCCACCCCCTCAAGGAGAGAGGCTTATTCTTCCCAGCTATCCCCTAACTCAGTCCCCCTCACCGAGGGGAATGTCGGCACAGCCGACAGGGGGAGCCACAAAAACCGGAAAAAGGAGGAGCGCATCCCGCAAGTGAAAGCGGAATAAGTTGCATAAGTCTTGTTGATAGTTTGGGTTTCATGGAATAATTTAATTTCCACTTGCAAATCATTACGTTAAATGAAGTAACAAAACACAAGCCAATCAGATGGATGATTTCGCTGTAAACGATAACGAAATCGCCGCCGATAACACCAGCGGCTTGCCTGAGGCGCTGTACTGCGTGGCCCTGTGGCTGAAGATGCGCGGCGTAGCGATCGAAGACGGGCATCTGAACCACCACTTCGGCCTCGAAGAAAAAACCTCTTTGGGCGTGGCTCGGACTCTGACGCGGCTGGGCTGCAAGACCAAGGTGAATGAAGGACTGCCAGCCTCACCCGATGCCCGTCTCTTCCCACTGATCGCCGAGAAAAAAGACGGCGGTTTCGTCCTTTTAGCCCAATATGAGGCCGCATCGGGCCGTTTTCTCGTCCAGACTCCCGGCACCGCCAGGGCGGTCTGGCAAAGTGAAGAGGAACTGGGCGGTATCGCCACCGTGGTTTTAGCCCGGCCACAAGCCGGGAACGCTCAAGCGAACATTCAGGCGAATGCCCAGACGAAGGCTGGCAATGGCCAGGAGCGTGGAAAATTTGGTATTGGCTGGTTTTTCCAGGCCGCGAAAAAGTATTCGGGCGTGCTGCGCGATTGCCTCCTGGCCTCTTTGTTCGTCCAATTTCTTGGGCTGTTGTCGCCACTCGTCTTCATGATTGTCATCGACCGGGTGCTGGGAACCGGCAGCCTGTCAACGCTTGATGTACTGGTCTTCGCCCTGGTGGTGGTCTCGGCCTTCGAGATCGCCCTGTCGGCCTTGCGCAGCTATCTGCTGTCGCATACGGCGAACCGCATCGACCTGACTTTGGGCATCGTCGCCTTCCGGCATCTGATGTCGCTGCCGCTCAGTTATTTCGACAGCCGCCTGGTCGGCGATACCATCGCCCGTATGAAGGAGCTGGAAACAGTACGGCGCTTCATAACGGGCGCCGGGCTGATGCTGATTATCGACCTGTTTTTTGTTATCGTCTTTATCGCCGTCATGTTTCTCTTCAGCCCCTTCCTCACGCTTCTGGTGCTGCTGGCGCTGCCAGTCTTGTTCGGGGCCTCTTTCGCCATCACCCCTTTTCTCCATAACCGCCTCGAAGACCGTTACAGCCAAGGCGCCGAGAATCAATCCTTTCTTGTTGAGACCATCGCCGGTATTCAGACCATCAAATCCGGGGCCGCCGAGCCACGCGCCTTGCGGCAGTGGGAGGAAAAACTTGGCACGCACGCCAAAAGCGGCTTTACCAGCGGTCAACTGGCCAGCCTGATCCAGCAGGCGACGGCGGCGATCAGCAAGGTGCTGTCAGTCTTGCTCTTGTGGTTTGGGGCGCGGGAGGTTTTGGCCGGCAATCTGACAGTCGGGCAACTGATTGCCTTCAACATGCTGTCGTCTCGCGTCATCGCGCCGGTGCTGCGGCTATCGCAGGTGTGGCAGGAGTTGCAGCAGGTGAAGATTTCCGTGACCCGCATCGCCGATATTTTTGACTGCGCGCCGGAGCCGGGTTTCACACCGGGCAAGGTGCCGCTGCCGCCGATTAAAGGCGAGGTGCGTTTCGATCGCGTGTCGTTCCGTTACCGGCAGGGCGAACCCTTTGCCTTGCAGGATATCTCTTTTGTCACGAGGCCCGGCGAAGTGGTGGGCATTGTCGGCGCCAGCGGCAGCGGCAAGACCAGCCTGGTCAAGCTTCTGCAACGGCTGTATGTGCCGGAAGAGGGCCGGATCGTCGTCGATGGCGTCGATCTGGCCCAGGCCGACGCCTCGTGGCTGCGGCGGCAGATTGGCGTCGTTGTCCAGGATGGCGTTTTGTTCAACGGTTCGATCCGCGACAATATCACCCTGAACCGCCCGGATTTACCGATGGAACGGGTGATGGAGGCGGCGCGCTTGGCCGGGGCTGACGAGTTCATCAACCGTTTGCCGGAAGGTTACGACAGCCAGGTCGGCGAACGCGGATTACGGTTATCGACTGGCCAGCGGCAGCGGCTGGCTATTGCCAGGGCCTTGGCCAGCGATCCGGCCATGCTGATCTTCGACGAAGCGACTTCGAGCCTTGATTACGAGGCCGAGCGCCATATCCAGGAAAATATGCGAAAAATTTGCCAGGGCAGGACCGCCTTCATCGTCGCCCACCGCCTGTCCACACTGCGCCACGCCGACCGGATTCTGACCCTTGAAGATGGTAAACTGATCGAAAACGGCCCACCGGAAACGCTCTTGCGCGCGCACGGTAAGTTCGCCGCCTTGCACAACGCCAGCGAACAGAGGAAATGACAGCTCGACAGAGGATGACGGAAGCGATGAACAAGCTGGATAAAAAATCCGGGTTTCTCGGCAAGGCTTCGTGGCTCCGCGACAAAGCTCTGCTTTGCGGCAAATCCTGGTGGCTTTACGGTAAATCCTGGCTTCACGATAAAGTTTTGTCTCATGGCAAGCCCTGGTGGCTTCGCGGTAAATCCTGGTTTGACGATAAAGTTTTGTCTCACGGCAAACCCTGGTGGCTTCGCGGTAAATCCTGGCTTCGCGGCAAATGGGATACAGCCAAACGGGAGGAGGAGCTGGACTACCAGTTTCTGCCAGCGGCGCTTGAGGTGCTCGAGACGCCACCGGCGCCGTTCGCGAGAGTGGCGCTGATTCTTATCGTGTCGCTGGTGACTGTGGTCATCTTATGGGCGTTTTTTTCCCACATGGACATTACCGTCCAGGGTTCCGGCGTGATCGTGCCAAAAGGCAAGGTCAAGGTCATTCAGCCTCTGGAGCCGGGGATCGTCACAGCCATCTCCGTCCGCGATGGCCAGATGGTGCGCCAAGGCGAAGAACTGATCACCATGGATAACACGGGCGCCAGCGCCGACCGCAACACCATCGCCAAAGAGCTGACCACGGCGGCCCTGGCTGTCAGCCGTCTCGAAGCCCAGTTGCAAGGCAAACCGGAAGATTTTGTCCCGGAGCCGGGAGCCGACGAACAGGTGGTGGGCACGCAGAGAAGGCTTTTGGCGCAGACGATGCGGGCGCAGGAGGAACGGCTCTCAGCGCTTGACCAGGAGATCGAACGCTGCGCCGCCGAACGCGCCTCAATCGAGACCAACCTCGAGCGGCTGACCGTCGCCCTGCCGCTTCTCCAACAACTGATGGCGAAAAAAAACAATCTGGCAAAAAAGAAACTGATTTCTCAGGCGGAGCTGTTGCAGGCAAAAATCGAGATCAACGATGCCCGTCATAATCTCGCCGCCGCCAAAAGCGATCTGGCCGGTGTCGAGGCGCGGCTGGCCAAGGCGCGGGAAGAACGGGAAATGGCGGTTTCCGAATACCAGCGCGACCTTTTGGGCCAGTTGGCCGAGGCCAGGAGCAAGCGCGAGCAGTTGACACACAGCCTGGAAAAGGCCAATAGTCAGCAGGCGCACGCCCGGCTGGTATCACCAATCGACGGTATTGTCCAGAATCTGGCCGTGCATACGGTCGGCGGCGTCGTGACGGCGGCCCAGCCGCTGATGGCGATTGTCCCCACCGGCGCCGGTCTGGAAATTGAAGCCAAGGTGGCCGACAAAGACATTGGTTTTGTCGCTGAAGGCCAGCCGACGTCGGTCAAGGTGGCCGCCTATCCGCATACCCGGCACGGCGATCTGCCGGGAACCATCGAGTGGGTGGCACGGGACAGCATCGCCGATGAGAAACTGGGAATGGTCTATCCAATCCGGGTATCGCTGGAAAAGTATGAACTGCCCAACGAGGTCAACGGCAAAAAGGGCGTGGCTGTGCCGGGTATGACCGTCACCACCGACATCACGGTCGGGCGCCGTCGCGTAATCGAGTATTTTCTCGGGCCGATCTTACGCTACCGCGACGAAAGCCTGCGCGAGATGTAAGAAAACAGCATAAAAAAGGAGCGATATGGAAGACATCACAAAAGAAGATGAGGAGTTGCGGAAAAAGATCGAAGAACAGTCGCTGGAGCTGGTCAAGCGTCTGCCGGCCCTCGGCCCGGTGTTGTTTTTGTACATGCAGTCGGCGCACCGGCGGCTGCACTTCATCGCCGACCTGGAGTGGCTTTTGCTCCCCGCCCTGGTCAACGGCCAGTGCAAGTTGTACATGAAAAAGGAGTATCCAATTTCTTTTGTCAGTTGGGCTTTTCTCGGCGAGGAGGCGGAACGCAATCTTTTGGCCGGTGGCGGGCGCTTGCGGTCTGGTGACTGGAAGAGCGGCGACCGGCTGTGGCTGATTGATATCGTCGCCCCTTTCGGCGGAGTTGATAAAATGCTCGACGACATCCGCAAAAACGAGTTTCCGGATCAAACGATCCGCCTGGTCGCCCCCGACCCGGTGACTGGCGGCCGCAAAGCCAGAGAAATCACGCCGTACAAACCCGATGAAAATAAAGGAGCGTTTTATGGCCCAGACAGCCCGGTGGTACAGTAAACGCCTTTTGGCCTGGTTGTGGGCTTTGGTGGCGGCTCCTTTGTTCTTTGGCGCCAGCGTCGCCTGGTCACTTGGTCGCGAGGAGGCGGTACAACTGGCCCTGGCCCATGACGCGAGACTCCGCGGCGACACCGCCGCCGCTAAAGCCGAACGGGCGGAAGGGGCGATAGGCGTCGCCGCCTATGGGCCGCGTCTGTCGGCTTCCGGGGACTATCGCCACAGCAAGGAGCGTCTGATTTACGATCCGCTGGAAGGTCAGTCCGCCGGTCACGCCAATTATGACGAGTGGCAATGGCGTCTGTCCTTTTCCCAGCCGCTGGTNNTCTGACCGAAATGGATATTGGCCGCCTGCGGGAAAAACTGGCGACGGATGACCTGCTCTTGAAAGTGCATGAGCAGTTTTACGCCGCGCTGTCGGCGCGGGAAAAACTGGAAACCGCCAGCGGCGAAAGCGAAGCCCTCCGCCAATCGGCGGAAGAGGCCAGAGAGCGGCTGAGCCAGGGAGCCGGCACCATCACCGACCAGGACGACGCCGAAGCCCGCTGGCGGATGGCCCTGGCCACCAAAATCGCCGCCAGAACCGAATATGAGAACACTATCAAGGCGCTGGCGGAGACCGTCGGGNNCTCGAGGCCGACTGCCAGGATTGCCCACTGCCGGAACCGGGCGAAGACCTCGATTATTGGCGGCGCCAGGCTGAAACCGCCAATACCGGCTTGCTCATCACCCAGTTGCAGTACCGGGTGGCGGAACTGATGCTGAAAGAAAAGAAAGGCCGCTTTTTGCCGAGCCTCTCCGCCTTT
>DOMU01000213.1 GCA_003509305.1 Desulfobulbaceae bacterium
GCAGAACCCCGCTTGCCTCCTTCGGAACCCGGACCGCCTGGCTTTTATTACGGATTATTCTTAATAAAAAACACAATCTTCTCCCTGAGAACCCGGACATCCTGGTTTTTACTGGGCATCATCCTCAATAAAAGCCCGGAAATTCTCCCTTTTATTAAGCATCATCTCTAATAACAACCAGGCGATCCGGGTTCGGAGCAAGGAAACCGGGGTTAAAAGCCAGACGATCCGCGCTTTTATTAAGCACAATCCGTAATAAAAGCCAGGCGGTCGGGGTTCGGAACAAGAAAGCCGGGGTTCAATTGATAAAAATCCGGGCAAAAAGCCGGGATAAGGGCGTAAAATTGAGAAACTGCCGGGCACAACGCCAGCGATTCCCCGCTTTGGGCGAGTTTGCCGCCGCTCGTGGTGAGCCAGCCGAACCATGAACGGCTTTCGGGAAGCATCCCTTCACCCTTCGATAAACTCAGGGCGAACGGATGCCGGGGTGTCGGCGCCAGGCGGGCCTTGGCGCTGATTGTGCCGCCGTTCGTGGCAAGGCCCGTGCATGGTGAGCCCGTGCATGGTGAGCTTGCCGAACCAGCCGAAGCAGCCGAACCATGAACGGCTTTGTTGACGGCAAGATTTTCCGTTCACCCTACTCACCCGGCAAAAAACGTATTGAAAAGCTCTGGGCGAACCTCAAAAACTGGCTGCGTGCGTATACCCATCTTTATGCTTCAATTCAGGACGCTGTAAAACACTCCTTTAAACAGGAATAGCTCTATAAAGTTTTCTGATATGCTGCTTGCTCTATGCCGTTGTTTCCACAGAACGGCATGGATTGTTTTTTGTGCGGAATTCCTTGCCAAAATAAAAAGCCGCCCCGCTGATGCAGCGGGACGGCTGGAATATCTGAGATGCGCGCGTTTTACGCTATCGCAGATAATCGAGGATACTGATTTCTGAAACCCGGGCTGTAATGGATAGGGCTGCCTGCAAGGACGACTCCTGCTGCAGGATGGCGCTGAAATTTTCGAAGGGATCGGTATCCTCATAACGCGACAGCAACTGCTTGAGATCGTCCCTGATGTCTTCCTGGCGGAACATCGACGATTCGACATGGGATGCCTGAACGCCCATATGGCTGCGCAGGCGTCTTTCCTGGTCGGCGGCAATCTCGAGATTGCCGGTTTGCTGCTGCACGCCACCGCCGGGGCCATTCTCATCCGATAAATTACCAGCGCGAAGCGCCTCTTCCAGGCGAGTCAGCACGGAAAAAACATCGACATGACCCTCTTCAGGCTGACCGCTGGCCGCCGTCCCAGCGCTCGTCCAGTTGCTGTTGGAAACGCCGAGGAATAATTCGTTGCCGGTAATGCTGGTCTCGACATATTCGTTGGGCCCGATCTCCATCTGGGTGGGCTTGTTGTCACCATTATACTGATAGGGCCAGGTGGTGGAATCGGCGGCATCGTAGGCCGCCGGGTCATAATTTGGGTTGGCGGTAAAAGGCGGGGTATTCTCCTGATAGCCGGAGAAAATATATTTGCCGCCGATGCTGGCGTTGGCGGTATCAAGGAGCTGGGAGCGTATCCCCGCGATCTCATCGGCAATTGTATTAAGGTTGTCATCGTCCCGGCTGCTGTTCACTGCGCTAATGCCCAGTTCCTTCGCTCGTTGCAGCGCGTTTTCGATGCTTGCCAGATAACCATCGGCGGCATCCATTTTGTCCTGGGTTACATTCATGGTTTCCAGATAACGCTCGCTATGGCGCAACTCGGTTCGGGTGGTTAATACCGGGCGGAGCGCCGCCGGGTCGGTGTCGTCTTTCAGGAGACATGCCTGTTCCCGCACATGAGCGTTGGCAAAAACCTGCTTTATGGCATGAAACGCCTGCCAAAGGAAGAACGCCACATTGACCCAGACCGTGTGGTCGCCTTTTTGCAAATTGGCCATTTGCTGGAGCAGAATGTCCGACAGATTTCTGGTGGTGAGCGCCAGCGGGTAGCTTTGGGTCGGAGCATCCTCGCCAACCCGAGGCTGGTTTTGCTTGACGAACCACTGACCGGTCTCGACGAGCCGCTGAAACAGCGGATCATCCCAGAAATCCGCTCCATTCTCGCTGAATTTGCCATCCCCTTTCTCTTCATCAGCCACAACCCGGAAGAAATGCGCCTGATGACCGAGGAGACACTGGTGATCCGCGGCGGCCAGATCAAGCGGCAAATGTCCACCGAAGTGGCCCAGTCCGACCAGCCTGTCGGTGATGTGTCTCATCGAAACCCGCCCGGCTGGCCTGCTGTTGGCAGGCATTGATGTACTTGACCGGCGCCTCAAACCGCTTTTGCAACGGGGAGTCCGCCGGATTCCCGGTGGAGAAGGCCAGCGCTTCCAACGATAAGCGTAACCAGTTTTTTGGTAAGGCAATCCGTTGCAAAGATATTTCCGTCTGACTTGACATTGTCGGCAACATTGGGCATTTTTACTGTATCTTTAGCGAAACCGGTGATGTCTCATCTCCTTGTATTCTGCGGTGTTCGGTAGTAATCTCCGCTCGTATCTAACTCTATCGGCGCTAGCCCCGCCGGCGTTCCATCCTTTTTGATTCTTTGGTAAGCACCCTATGCGAGGAAAAGTTTACGAGGTTGCCGCGCTGCTCAAAGCCTATGAGATTCTCGATTTTCTGCTGGTGAAAGGCGAGGCGACGTTCACCGAGATCCATACCAGCCTTGGCCACCCGAAGTCGAGCACCTACAAAACCATCAGTACTCTCGAGTCCCTGGGCCTGGTGCGGATGATCGGCCAATCCAATCGCTATGCTCTCGGTCTCAGCCTGATTGAGCTGGGCGCCAAAGCGGCCAACCAGGTGGATATGACCACCGAAGCCAAACCCATCTTGCGGAATCTGTCGATGGAAAGCCGCCGCACCTGCCATCTCGGCATCCTTGATGGCTCGGAAGTCATCTATCTGCTGAAAGAAAATGTCTACGGTGCGATCAGCCTTGATACCTGGGCTGGCAAACGCTTCGGTGTCCATTGCACGGCTATGGGGAAAGTGCTTTTGGCCTGGTTGCCGGAAAAAGAGGTGGACCGTATCCTGGCCGGCGCCGAATTTACCAAATACACACCCAACACGGTGACGACGCCGGAAGAGGTCAAACAGGCTTTGGTCGAGGTGCGGGTGCGCGGCTGGGCTACCGACGACGAGGAGAGTAACAAGATGGTGCGCTGCGTCGCCGCGCCGGTGCTGGACAGTCGGGGAAAAGTCTGCGCCGCCTTAAGCGTCACTACGCTGACCGATCTTGACAATTATGAACAGTTGCTGGGCCTTACCAATATGGTGGTCGATGCCGCCAGTAAACTGTCGAAAAAACTCGGTTCATCCTCATCCGTCTGAACGTTTTTCCCCGGTTTCATCCGGCCTCTTCTGGAGAATCACATGCGCTTTCCCATTGATCTTGGCGGTTATCAGCCTCTTGCCTTTTCCCTTGCCGAAGAAACCCTCAGCGGCGCCAAACGGCAAACACTCGCGAAAAATCTCGCTCTCGTTCGCGATAGCATTATCTTTTTTACGGCCTTGGCCAACGCCAAAGGTCTGGGCGGCCATACCGGAGGCGCCTATGACATCGCCCCGGAAATGCTGATTGTTGACGGCTTCATCAAGGGTGGCGCGGCGATTGTTCCCACCTTTTTCGACGAGGCCGGGCACCGCGTTGCCATCCAGTACCTGATGGCGGCGTTGAACGGCTATCAGAGTTATGAGTCACTTTTGCACTACCGCGAAGCCGGTTACGGCCTGTACGGCCACCCGGAGCGGGAAGACAAGGCCGGCGTCTTCTTTTCCTCCGGGCGGCTGGGGCATATGTGGAGCCATGTCAACGGCGTCGCCGAGGCAAGTCCAGGGAAAGCGGTGGTTATGTTTGGCAGTGATGGCGCCCAGATGGAAGGCGACGACGCCGAAGCGGCGCGATACGCGGTGGCGCGTCGGCTCAACGTTAAACTGTTGCTTGATGACAACAATGTCACCATCGCCGGGCATCCACAGGATTATATGCCGGGCTATGACGTGGCAAAGACGCTCTCCGGGCACGGGCTGGCCGTCAGCGGCGGCGACGGTGAAGACCTTGACGATCTCTATTGTCGCGTCCGTCAGGCATTGATGACGCCCGGTCCGGTAGCCGTGGTTAACCGCCGCAAAATGGCGCCCTCAGTGCCGGGGATCGAAGGCTCGCCGAAGGGGCATGATGTCATCGCGGTGAATCTGGCTATCGAATACCTGAAGGCGCATGGCCACGACGCGGCTGTGGCCATGCTTGAGGGCGTGTCGCCGGTAAAAAATAAAATCATCTATCAGGGCAGTACCCCGGAAACCGGCAAATGCCGTGATGACTTCGGCAAGATCATCTGCGGCCTGCTGGCCAGGATGGACAAGCCGGAAGAAAAAGTCCTCGTTGTCGATTCTGATCTCGAAGGCTCCTGCGGCCTGCACCACATCCGTAAACAGTTTCCGCGGGTGTACCGCGTTGCCGGTATCATGGAGCGCAATAACTATTCGGTGGCGGCTGGTTTCGGTTCCGAGCCGGGCCGGCAGGGCATCTTCGGTACCTTTGCCGCTTTCCAGGAAATGCTGATTTCGGAAATCACCATGGCGCGGCTGAACGGAGCTAATGTCCTGGCGCATTTTTCCCATTCCGGTGTCGATGATATGGCCGACAACACCTGCCATTTCGGCATCAATAATTTCTTTGCCGACAACGCCTTGGCCGAGGGCGATACGACACGACTGTATTTCCCCGCCGATACTTTGCAGCTTCAGGCGATGCTTAGCCGCATCTTTCACGACCCCGGTTTGCGTTTCGTTTACAGCACGCGCTCGGCAACGCCCTTCATCCTCGGTGCCGACGGCAAAAAATTCTTTGGCGGAGACTACAGCTTTGAGCCGGGTAAAGATGAACTGATCCGCGCAGGGAAAGCCGCTTATATCGTCAGCTATGGCGAGATGCTTTACCGGGCGCTTGACGCGGTGGAAACCCTGCGGGCGGCGGGCCTTGATGTTGGCCTGGTCAACAAACCGACCTTAAATGTCGCCGATGAAGAGATGCTCGCTGAAGTGGGCGCGGCGAAAGCGGTGCTGGTTGTCGAAAGCCAGAACGTCAGGACCGGTCTTGGCAGCCGTTTTGGCACCTGGCTGTTAGAACGGGGATTGACGCCGAAGCTGAAAACCATGGGCAGTCACCGCCTGGGCCGCGGTGGCCTGGGTGAGCAGATCGTCAACCAAAATCTGACGCCGCAGCATATCGCCGACGCCATGCGCGCCTTGATGGCATAAACGGGAATATAGGCGATGCCTCCGGCGGATGTGCTGGTAATGTTTTTCCTGTCAGCGCTGCTTTTGGCTTTGACGCCTGGCCCGGATAATCTGTTCGTGCTGGCGCAGTCGGCGCAGCATGGCAAGAAGGCTGGGTTGGCCGTTACCGCCGGTCTCTGCACCGGTCTCGTTGGCCATACCGTCGCCGTCACCGCTGGCGTGGCGGCGCTTATCGTGGGCGCGCCGCTGGCGTTTGAGANNTACGCTGGCGCCACCTATCTGCTGTGGCTTTCCTGGCTGAGCTTCCGCGCCGGCGTCAGCGACACGGCGCAAAGTGAGACGCTTGCTTTGCCCACCGCCCGCCTGTACGGGCGCGGTATTGTCATGAATATCACCAATCCCAAAGTGCTGATCTTCTTTCTCGCCTTTTTGCCACAGTTCACCAGCCCTGGATATGGAGCGATGCCGCCGCAGATGCTGACGCTTGGTTTTTTATTTATCCTTGCCACTCTCATTATTTTTGGGGCGATCAGCATTCTGGCCGGAAGCCTGGGCGAGCGGTTGAAGAGGTCGCGGCGGGCGCAACTTGTGTTGAATCGGCTGGCGGGCACACTGTTCGCGGTGTTGGCGATCAATTTGATCCTANNCGGGATTAACCGATCTGTTGGGTTCTTTGTTGCAAAGCGGTATGGCCAGTCAGGCTCCGGCCCGTATGGGCAATGTTTTTGGCGCCGGTGGCAGCGGTGGAGGCGCTTTGAATGACATCATCGGCGGTCTGGGACAGATGAAGGGTGGCGCCAGGCAAAGCGGAAGCCCCGCCTCCACAGGCGCGGGCAATTCCGGTGGCGGCTTGGGCGGCGTGCTTGGTGGTGTTCTCGGCGGCATCGCCAATAATCGAGTGGCCTTGGGAAGCTTGGGGGCGTTGGCCGGAGCGATCATAGGTGGCGGCAAGAAAGCGACGCGAGGTGCCATTGGTGGCGGTGCTCTGGCCATGCTGGCCTCTTTGGNNTCGGCCCTGAAAAACTCCGGACAGACACCGGCTCGGACGCCAAACGCTTTGCTCGAAAAGACAACGCCGCAACAACAGGCGGAGATGGAAGCCGATACCATGATTATCATCAAAGCGATGATCAACGCCGCCAAGGCCGATGGCAACATCGACCAGCAAGAGATCGAGAAAATCACCGGGAAGCTGGCGGAAGACGGTTTGCAGGAAGAGGAGAAGCAATTTTTCCTGGCTGAAGCGGCTAAACCGATGGATACACAGGCGCTTATCGCCGCCGCTCAGGGCCGCCCGGAACTGGCCGCCGAAATCTACGCGGCCTCACTTTTAGCGATTGACGTGGACACGCCGCAGGAAACCGACTATTTGCGGAGCCTGGCCGATGGGCTTGGCCTGTTGCCGCAGGTGACGCGGCATATCGAACAGAGCTTAGGGGTGTCGGGAAAATAACTCTCATCCACCCTGCCATAAAGGCGGCGGTCGGGCTGGTACGGCTCGACCGCTGACGATGTGCAGCCGCTGTCTTCTTCACTTATAATGTGAGCAAATGCGAGGGCTATTCTTCCCTCATCCAGCCTTCCAGAATGTCGATGATTTTCCGTGCCTGGTCGCGGCTTGAGATGGTGAATTTTGATTTCAGCACATAGTCGTCGCCGCGTTTCTGGTAGCGGCGGATGGCAAAGCCCTCCTTGCCATAGACTTCATTCTTTTTGTCCCAGTTCAGATAGCGGAAGAGAATCGTCGTCCAGGCGCCTTTGCTGAGGATTTCTTTGCCGGTCTCTTTGACCATCAGGACGCCATCTTCCTCGTAATTCACCGTTAGTTTGTCGATTGCTTCGGACATAAAATTTCTCCAATAGTTTCAAGGTGAAGACGGGAAGATGGCGTTATGTGNNTGTGCCATCAATCCGCCTGGGTTTTCGCGAGCGGAAAAAAGAGCAGGCCATTTTCCCCGGCATCAACGCGGATGCTGTCGCCCACCGCGAATTTTCCTTCGAGCATTTCGAGAGCCAGCGGGTTTTCCAGATACTGCTGAATGGCCCGTTTCAAAGGCCTGGCGCCAAAGGACGGATCATAGCCGTTTTCCAAAAGAAATTCTTTAGCGCTTTCGCCGATTTCCAGTGTCACGCCGTTTTCGCGCAAACGCTCGCACAGGCGTTCGAGCTGGATGGCGACAATAGCCAGCATGTTTTCCTTGCTCAGGCCGTGGAAGAGAATCGTCTCGTCGATGCGGTTCAGAAACTCCGGCTTGAAATGGCCGCGTAAGAGCGCCTCAACCTCGGCGCGGATGGCCTTTTCATCGGCATTTTCCTCGGTCATGCGCATGATAAGCTGGCTGCCGAGGTTTGAGGTCATGATCAGAATGGTATTTTTGAAATCGACCGTTCGCCCTTTGCCGTCGGTCATGCGCCCATCATCAAGCACCTGGAGCAAGACGTTGAAGACATCCGGATGCGCCTTTTCGATCTCGTCAAGTAGGATCACGGCGTAGGGACGGCGGCGCACCGCCTCGGTCAGATAACCGCCCTCGTCATAACCGACATAACCCGGAGGGGCGCCAATCAGCCGCGCCACCGAATGCTTCTCCATAAACTCCGAC
>DOMU01000106.1 GCA_003509305.1 Desulfobulbaceae bacterium
AGTGGACACCGAGCACTTTTGCCAACTGCCGCGCCACCTCGGTTTTACCGACGCCGGTCGGCCCGGCGAAAATGAAGCTGCCGGTCGGCGCCAGCGGATTGCCCAGACCGGCCCGCGCCCGTTTCACCGCTTTAACCAGAGTGGTGATGGCCTCGTCCTGGCCGAAGACGACCGCCCGCAAGTCGGCTTGCAAGCGGGCCAAAGCCGCCGTATCGGTGGTGGCGCCGCTTTTGGCCGGCAGACGGGCGATGCGCGACACCACCTTCTCGATATCGCCGACCTTGACCTGGCGGTTCAGCCGCCCCTCGAGGCGGAACATCGAACCCGCCTCGTCCATGACATCAATCGCCTTGTCGGGCAGGAAACGCTCGTTGATGTAGCGGGCCGACAGCTCGGCCATGGCCCGCACCGCCTTTTTCGAATAGGTGACGTGGTGGTGCTCTTCGTAACGCGGTTGCAGGCCCTTCAAAATCAGTTCGGTATCGGCGACCGACGGCTCTTCGATGTCGATCTTCTGGAAACGGCGTGACAGCGCCCGGTCTTTTTCAATCTGATTCTTGTATTCCTCATAGGTGGTTGAACCGATGCAGCGCAGGCTGCCCGACTGCAAAGCCGGTTTCAACAGGTTTGAGGCATCCATCGAACCGCTGCTGGTGGCGCCGGCGCCGACGATGGTGTGGATNNCCGGCGATTACACCTTTCAAACGTTTCTCGAAATCGCCACGGTATTTGGTGCCGGCGACCAGCGTTCCCATATCGAGCAGATGGATGTCACAATCACGCAGCATATCCGGCACCAGGCCCGGCTTCCCGGCTTTTCTCGCCTCGCCATCTTCATAAATTCTCAGGGCCAGGCCCTCGGCCATGGCGGTCTTGCCGACGCCTGGCTCGCCGACCAAAAGTGGATTGTTCTTCTTGCGGCGGCACAGCACCTGCATGATGCGCGTCACTTCCCGTTCGCGGCCAATCAACGGGTCGAGCTGGTGGGCGGCGNNCCTTCTCGGCCAGATTGACCGTGAATTCCTGTAACGCTTTCTCTTCCGGACTGGGCGGAGGTTTGGCCAGCGGCGCTTCCTGCAACTTGCCGAGATGTTCCGGCAGGTCATGTGAGATGAAATTGACTACCGCCATGCGGTTTAGCCCGACCGAGTTGAGGAAAAAGGCGGCGTGCGATTCAGTTTCGGCAAAAATCGACACCAGGGCGTCGCCGGGATCGACCTTGGCCTTGCCGCAGCTCTGAACATGGGCTATCGCCCGCTGCAAAACACGGTTAAAGCCGATGGTCTGCACNNGGTTCCTGGTGGCCACCGGAAGTGATCGGTACGCCGTTGCGGAAAAAGTGCTGCAACTGCTCCTTCAGGTTTTCCGTCGAGCCGCCGCATTCGGTGATGATGTAGGTAGCCAGTTCATCGAACAGGAGGCCATAAAGCAGATGCTCGACGGTGACATATTCGTGGCGATGATTTCGCGCCTCGTGGATGGCCCGCATCAGGGACTGTTCAAGGGTTTTGCTCAACATAACCGCCTCTTCATTCAGGCTTTTTCCATGGAACAACGCAAGGGGAATTTGTTGCGGCGGGCCAGTCNNAGATCGTGCACTGTGGCGATCTTGGTTTCGCAGATTTCTTTCGTGTAAATCCCGGCGACGCCCACGCCCTGCTCGTGGACGTTAAGCATGATCCGTGTCGCCTCTTCGTGATTTTTCTGAAAAATTTGCTCAAGGATGGCGACGACAAACTCCATCGAAGTGTAGTCGTCGTTATGCAGCAACACTTTGTAGAGAGGAGGCTCGCCGAGATCGTTGTCACCGTTCAGCACCAGGGTTTCCTGGGAATTATCAGATTGTTGGCTCATGTTTCATCTTCATGTCCGAGGTTCGGGAAGGTCGGGAAACCAGTCATCCGGTTTATGATAAGACGGCCCGCCGTAAAAGCAACGGTTGAACGGGAGAACGGAAAGAACGATGAGGCGTGAAAAAAGCCCGGCAGCGGAAAGCCACCGGGCTTGGAAAGCTTTTGCGGATTATTGAAATGTACCGAATCAGATCAGGGTAATCTGGGCGCGCTCGCGCATGAAGGCCATTTCCCGCTCAATGTCTTCTTCAATTTCCGCAATACGCTGATCGGCATCCGCTCCTTTCAGCATCCGCGTGAAGCGGCTCTGGCCTTGTAAATACTCGGTCAGAGGTTTGCGCTTGCTTTTACCCTCAATCAAACCGCTTGTCGGGCTGGAGAATTCGATTTTGCCGTGTTCCGCCTCCCAGAGAAGCCAGGCGCCGCTCTGAACGGCCAGGCGCGACATGGAAACAGTTTCTTCCATGTCAAAACCCCAACCGAGATAACAGGGCGAAAGTATCTCGATATACTTGGTGCCGGGCAGGCTTTTTGCCTTCATCACCTTGTCATAAAGATCACCGGGATAGGCGACAGTGGCGGTGGCCACATAAGGAATCCGGTGTTCCAGCATGAGCAGCGCCATGCTTTTCTTGGCCTGTTTTTTCCCGGTTGGCGTGGTGGTGGTGAAAGAGTTGCGGGGCGTGGCGCCGCTGCGCTGAACGCCCGTGTTGCTGTAGGCCTCGTTATTGTAGCAGAAATGGATGATGTTCTCGTTGCGCTCCGCCGCCGCCGAGAGGGCCTGGAAGCCGATGTCATACGTACCGCCATCGCCGACCCAGTTAAACACCGTGGGCACTTCGCCCTCAAGGCGCCCCTTTTCCTTCAGAATTTCCAAAGCCTGCACCACACCGGAAGCGGAAGCTCCGGCGGTGGCAAAGCAGATGTTCATCGCCGGCCAGTTGTAGCCGAGCCTCGGCGTCATTCCCATGCTGGCGACGGCGCAGGAAGGGGTGAGCAGCATGATGGCATTTTCGCCAAGGGCTTTGCCGACCGCACGCAGGGCCATGGTCGAAGGACAGCCGCCGCAGGCGCCGTTGCCACTCAAGACCTGTTCGATATCAGGCAGTTTTTTGATATTAGTAGCCATGTCTCTTTCCTTTTCTATTCTTCCATCATCGAACGTATTTCTTCGGCCATAATCCGGCTTGTCAGATCGATACCGCCGATGCCGACGACGCGGTTGCGCACGGTAAGGTCATTGCGCTTGCCAAAGAAAACGCTCTTGAGTTCGGAGGCGAGGATGCCGCCGGAGTGGCCAAAATTGTGGTTTCTGTCGAGAACGGCGACCAAGGCGTTTTGTGGCACGGCCCTGATGATGTCCTCCGCCGGGAAAGGCAGATAAATCCTCGGACGGAGCAGACCCACGCGAATGCCCCGCTCCCGCAGAAGATCGATGGAGACTTTCAGTTCCGAGGCCATGCTGCCAACGGCGACCGCCACTACCTCGGCATCTTCCGTTTTGTAGGTTTCGATGGTGTCGCCGTCAAACATGCCGGTGCATTCCTGATATTCCCTGGCGGCATCCTTAACGAGAGAAAGGGTCGAGAGGACATCGTCGGCCAGCATCTGGCGGAAGGGCGCGTATTCGGCGGCCATGGTCACATTACAAAACGAGGAGGGATGCTTCGGATCGAGCCGCCACTCCGGCCTGTGCGGCGGCAGGAAGCGGTCAATATCTTCCTGATCCGGGATCGCCAAGGGCATCAGACAGTGGGAAATGGCAAAGCCGTCAAAATTCACCATGACGGGAATGTTGATCTGTTCCGTCACCCGGTAGGCCTGGAGGATGGTGTTGAAAACTTCCTGGTTGGTCGAGCAGTGGTACTGTATCCATCCCGTATCTCGCTGGGAAAACGAGTCCTGATGATCGGCCCACAGCGTCCAAGGGGCGAAAATGCCGCGGTTGACGTTACACATAACCAGGGGCAGGCGTCCGCCGGAAACCATGTGCAGGACTTCGTGCATATAAAGAAGGCCGTTAGCCGAGGTGGCCGTGAAGACGCGGG
>DOMU01000080.1:0-4382 GCA_003509305.1 Desulfobulbaceae bacterium
GCCTGCCCTTGCCGGCGCCTGCCGTGTGCAGGCTGCTGGCCAGCCTGCCGGTCTATGGCGTCAATCTGGAGCGCGAACTGATTACTCCGACCGGCGCGGCGCTGGTAAAAGTTCTGGCCGACGATTTTGGCCCGATGCCGCCGATGCGTCTTGAAGCCAGCGGTTATGGCGCCGGCGGCAGGCGTTCGGAAAACGGNNGGCTGCTGATCGGGAAGACACTGGCCGAAAGCGGCTCGGACGAGGTGCGGATACTGACCACTAACCTCGACGATTGGCAGAGCGAAACCTTTCCCTACCTCGCCGATTTACTGCTGAAAGCTGGCGCTGTGGATGTTAGCCTCGCGCCAATCCTGATGAAAAAAGGACGCCCCGGTTACGAGTTGCGGGTCATATGCCAGCGGCAATCATCCACAGCTCTCGAAAACATCATCTTCAAAGAAACAACGGCCATCGGTTGCCGTTACCGTGACGAAGCGCGGCGGATTCTGCCGCGCCGGGTTACCGAAGTGACAACACCTTGGGGAATAATTCAGGCCAAACTGGTCAGCCTGCCTGAGGGCGAGCGCGTCTATCCAGAATATGAGGAATGCCGTAAGCTGGCTGAGAAAAGCGGCCAGCCCATCGCCGTTATTTACCAAGCAATTTATCAAGCGGCTGACGGAGGCAAGGCATGAAATTCTCCATCACCATGTTTCTTGCCACCGGCTTTTTCAGCGGTTATCTGCCGAAAGCGCCCGGCACCTGGGGATCGCTGATCGCCATCCCGCTGTGGTTTTTGTTCAGTTATCTCGCGCCATTGTCCTATGGGTTGATGCTGGCGGTGGTCTTCTTCCTCGGCTGGTTTGTCGCCGGCGAAGCTGAAAAGATCCTCGATAAACCCGACCCAGGCTGCGTTGTCATTGACGAGATTTTCGGTATGTTCGTCACCCTCTTCGCCGCGCCACGCTCCTGGCTCGTCGTCATCGCCGCTTTTCTTCTTTTCCGCCTCTTCGACATTGCCAAACCCTTTCCCGTTTCCTGGCTCGACCGGCGCCTCAACGGCGGCCTCGGCATCATGCTTGATGATGCCATGGCCGGGGTTTATGCCTTTCTCGCGCTGCACATTTTGCTGTTTTGGCTTCCGTGGCATTGATTCGCCACCGCAAAAGGCGCATCCTGAACGCTGTCTCCCAGCATTTTTGACGACGCTTTTGGGGGTATTCTGTTTGGAAAGACTGTTGGAATGTGACCAAATATTCAGAACAAGGTATAGAGATGAAGGGGGGAGGTTTCACCGGCAACAATCAACAAACCGAACAAAAGAAACATGATCACCAGCGGCATCATCCACTGGGCTTTGCTTTGCGTTTCCTCACAAACCGAACATCTTGCCTCGTAGATTGGCGCCAAGCAGGCGCCAATCCAGTTTCCAGTCCGTGGTGTTGCCTCCGATACGGATTTATGTCATCCGCAACAGAGCGTTAAAACACATAGCCGATACCAAGCCGAATCGCCACATAGTCCATGGGGAAATGCCCTGGCACATCCTCGCTGGGGCTCCTTTGACCATCGTCGGACGGTTCAAACACGGCATCGACATCGGCGTTGGCTGCCTGCACCGAGCAGTCGAGAAACCAGTTTTGTGTGAGATTCCAGGTGACGCCAGCAGTCAAAATTAGAGCGGTGACATTATCGACCACCATTTCCCGTGTTCTAACGCTTCCGTCTCTATATTCGGTGCGTGCCCACATGGAGTCTTCATCGAAGCTGGAATTATAGAAAGCAACGCCGACCCCGATATATGGCGTGAAGGCCGACGAGTTCGGTATGCGCCCTATGAGCGAGAACACCGGCCCGGAGAGGGTGAGATTCCCGTCGGTTTTGACGAAATCGGAACGGACACCGTCGGATGCCACCGTTTTTGCCTCATAGGAATCATAGGCTAATTCAATGCCAAAATATTTGGTGAAATCGTAGCCAATGAAGAATTTGAAAGGTAGATAATTCTGCTCCTCATCCAAATCGTATATTGTTCCCAAGAGGGTGTTGCCAGCGGCGGAGTCGGTAAACGATCCATGGCTCCCGGAATCAGCGTCTGTCAGTTGCCTCCAATCCGCCCGTGTGCCGATACGGAGTTTGCCACGCAGATATTTTTCGCTGAATCCTGGGCCGTTGACATCCAGTTCCGGGAGACTTTCCGCGATGACGGTGCCTTGCGTCTGGCTTGGCGGAAGAACGCTGATATCCGCCTCGCTGGCATTGGCTGACTGAGGCGTCAAGGCCAGACCGGCGAGAAGGAAGGTGAGCGCGGCGCAGCGAAAAACTCCATGTACTTTTTCAAAGGGGGTAAAGGCGTTCATGGTAAAATCCATTGTTAGTGTTTGATAGACGAGGTCTCCATTAAAAACCAGGTACAAATTTTATAATGAAAATCTTTGTGGGCATATTGTCAATCTCTTTTTATGCATCGCGCCAAAGGTATATATTCAGCCAAGTTCATGTTGCCAGTATAGGAAAGGTCTCGGCATCGTCCTTACAGCACGTGAACCAATCATAAATATCGTTCTACCGACTCATATACGATGAGGTCAGGCTTACCGTACTGTTCAACACTGGCTTTGCCGAAATCCGCTTGGTGAAAATGCCAGGTCTCGGCGAAAATCGCATGAAAAAATGGAGACAAAGCGACGCTGAAAGAATCGTGAAACAGCCAGACCCTCAATTCTGATGCCGCTTGCGTATTGACCACCCGTATCGGCTGACCCACTTGCGGCGTGCGGTGCTTTGATCCAGAAAAACCCAACAAAGGAAAATTCAATGAACCTCCTTGTTCATTCGCCATATTTGTTTCCGTAAGATTTCCTTTCGCGCTCCAGGTCAACAAATAGTTATCGATCACATCTGGATGATAATCCGAAATTCCAGCTATTTTGTACAAATCTCCCAAATATCCTTTGTCGGCGGTTTCAATAGTAAATGGCGGTAATTCAAGATTATAACCAAAACTGTTCCGCAATTGATTGAGAAAAGCCTGAAAAGCTATGGAAGCGCCAAAAAAATTCCAGTGGCTGTCTGATTTCCAGTATAAATAACCTTGTGGTTTGGCAACCAAAAGGGCTGTGGTTGGGTCACTGACAGGGATTTTCGCTTGTGAAATTTTCTCCAGTAAGCTGGCACTGTAACGGCGCTTGGTTGGATGAATGAAATCCGGAAGATATTCGCCGTACACTGAACTTTTATTAGGACCGAGCAGAAAAATGCCCGGTACTCCCTGGTTTTTGTAGTTATCAAAGGTTTCGATGACATGGGCGATAAACCAATTACTATCGAACTGGGTTTGCTGGCCAATATTTCCGGTAAGCTTGGCGACGGTAAAATTGCCAACGTTTCCGAAGAACAACCAGTTTTCCTTGCCCAGAAAGGCTTTCTCAAAATTCGGCACGTCATGGAGAGCGAGTTTAGCTCTGGCAGCCAGCTCGATCAGCGTTTGCCGCCAGATTATGCGGTCGCCGAAATATTTGTCGGCGGCAGCCGTGTACTCTTTGAAGCCGGCATTGTTCCACACTAATTTGCTTGGCCATTGCGCGAGTCTTCTGTTTTCGTTCTGGATAATTCCCTGGCTCGGTTGCCGAAAAAACAAAAGTCCTTGCAGGATAAAAATAAGGCAGAAAAAAAGAGAAAGGCATCGTTTCATGGCATCCTCTCTCAAAAATTAAAGTAAATGAAGGGATTGCGCGAACCACTGACCAGAAAGGCCAAGGCTGGAAAAAACAGCAGCGCCTGAATCAACATCTGCCAAAGCCGGACCTGCTCCGGATGGGCACTATCCGGCGTTGGCGCCCAGCGGTCTGGCAGGAGGCAGAGGAAAAGGCCAATGGCAATCGCGGTGACGCCCGCGCCAAAATAGGTTAAGGATATTCCTCCCCCGGAAACCCAGGGCATAAGCATCGTTTTCAGATAGGCGACGGCTTGTTCCATATCTTTCGATTGGAAAAATACCCAGCCGAACAGCACGACGAGCAAGGTGTAAAAACGTCCCAGCGGGCGTGGCAGCCGTCCGAGCAGACGGCCCCAGCCCAGACGTTCAAGCACCAAAAACAAGCCATGCCATAATCCCCAAATCAGAAAGGTCAGGTTGGCGCCATGCCACAGGCCACAGAGCGCGAATACCACGAGCAAATTGACGAGCGTCCGGGTTTGACCCTGGCGGTTACCACCAAGCGGAAAATACAGGTAATCGCGGAACCAGGTAGACAATGAAATATGCCATCGCCGCCAGAACTCGCGGATGCTGGCCGATGAATAGGGACGCTCGAAGTTTTCGGCGAAACGAAAACCGGCCATCGCCGCCAGTCCGATAGCCATATCGGAATAGGCGGAAAAATCGAAGTAGATTTGCAGCG
>DOMU01000080.1:4433-4582 GCA_003509305.1 Desulfobulbaceae bacterium
GGCACCACCATATTGGCCAAAAGAATTTTCTTATTGAATCCTAACAGGAAGCGGTACATGCCGAAAGAAAACAGGTTCGGGTCGGTATCGAGACTGCCAAGCTCGTTTTGAATATGACGGTAGCGGACAATCGGCCCGGCCACCAGATG
>DOMU01000098.1 GCA_003509305.1 Desulfobulbaceae bacterium
GCCCGCCGGCGATATCGTCGTGCTGCACGCCTGCTGCCACAACCCCAGCGGTTTCGATCTGACGCCCGCGCAGTGGGACGAAATCGCGGCGGTGGCGGCGGCCCGGAAGTGGCTGCCCTTTCTCGATTTCGCCTACCAGGGATTTGCCGAGGGTATCGAGGAAGACCGCTGCGCGGTGACGAAACTCGCAGCGACCGGTCTTGATATGCTGATCGCCAGTTCCTATTCCAAAAATTTTGGCCTTTATAACGAACGTTGCGGCACCCTCAGCTTGGTCGCGTCTTCGGAGCGGGACGCGGCGGTGGCCATGAGCCATCTGAAGACGGTGATCCGCGTGCTGTATTCCAACCCACCGGCACACGGCGGCCTGATTGTCGCCACCATTCTCGCCAACCAGAGCCTTTCCACCCTGTGGCGGGAAGAACTGGCCGCTATGCGCCAGCGCATCGTCAATATGCGCCATCTCCTGGTCGATGGCCTGAAGGAGCGCGGCGTCAGCCGGGATTTTTCCTTCATCACACGGCAGCGCGGCATGTTTTCCTACACTGGACTTGATAACCATGTCGTCGACTGGCTGCGCGGCGAGAAGCATATCTATATGGTGGCCGGAGGCAGAATCAACCTGGCCGGTCTGACGACAAAAAACATCGCTTACGTCTGCGATTCGATTGGTGAAGCACTCACTCGGTAGATAACCCGGCAATAATTAATTCACAAGGAGGAGCCTATGAAACAAAATCGCACGAAAAAAGGACGTATCACCACTGTCGCTCTGCTTGGCGCCTTGGGGGCGGCATCCGCCATGCCCGTTCCCGTCCACGCCGAAACTGAACTTGAGGCATTGAGGCGGGAAGTGGCGGAACAGCGCGCCCTGATCAACAAACTGCTCGCCGCTCAGGCGAATCAAGAGGCGGCAATCGAAAAAATCGAAACCCGCGCGGCGCAAGTTCCAACTCAAATGCCGATTCAAACTCCAGCGCAGGCTTCGGCACAAACTTCAGGACAAGCGGCGGCGCAAACTCCAGTCCAAGTGGTGAACAGTATCCTGCCCAAGGGCCTCAGCGTGTATGGCAGAGTTGACGTCAGTGTCGCCAATACCAACAGCGGCAACGGTCGCCATTTTACCGTTGGCTCCGCCGGTATGACCGCAACCAGCCTCGGCCTCAAGGGAGAAAAAGCGGTCGGGCACGGTTTGAAGGTGGTTGGCAATGTTGAAATGGGCATTGATTTATCGACCGGCGTCGCTGGTAACGGGCCGGGAGGCACCATTGGCGACAACATGAACGTCGCCTCCTCCGGCGGTCTGACCGGCACCGGCAATCAGATATTCTCGCGTCAGGCCTATGCCGGTTTGGGCAGCGACATCCTTGGCCAAGTGACACTGGGCCGTCAATACTCCGGCTCATATCTTACGATAGCAAGCGAGAGCACCGCGTTTGGTCCTGGCTTTTATGGCAGTAGCGCCGTTTTCCTGCCGGTCATTGGCGGCATGCCGACCCGTCTGAACAATTCGATTGTCTATCAAACGCCCGCCTTTGAAGGGTTTTTGCGGGGATTCACCGCTTACGCCACCTACACCGCCGGCAGTGAAAACAATCTCGATGAGGCGAAGGCAACCAATACTTACGATGCCAACGGAAATATCGTATCAAGTACCAGAACGACAGACTCCTCTGGCGAAGGCTATGATCTCGCTCTGACTTATCGCTTCAAGGGCCTGTCCACGGCGGTATCGGCATGGAACGTGGAGAATGCCAGTTACAATGCCTTTGGCGGCGAAACAGGTCTGGCCACGAGGCGAGGCTGGCAGGCCGCCGTCAACTATGATTTTGGCCTTGCCAAGCTGTACGGCCATTATATATCGGGCTGGTATTCCGGCGGTAATTATAAAAACGTCACGAAAACCTTGTCCGATGCCGATGGCTGGAGCGTCAGCGCCAAGGTTCCCTACCAAAAGCACTCCGTCATTGCCAACTTTTCGCAACTCAACGACAAATCTCTGAACAACGCGGATGCTTCCCTGTTTGGTGTCGCCTATACCTACCAGATCATCGACGATACATGGCTATACATCAGCTGGGGCCAAATGTTCAACGACGATAATGCCAAGTATAGCCTGATGAACGGCGGCGACCTGGTTGGCACTGTTGGCGAGGTCGGCTATCAGCCGGATGGCGTCATGATGGGCGTGAATACCAAGTTCTAGAGCATTTTAACTTTAAGGATTTACATATCCGCAAGATTCAANNCTTTCGATTTTTCCTCCTGACTCCTTCCGGCGGCATTTAACCAGTCCCCCTCTCAGAGGGGGACTGCCGATGTAGCCGACAGGGGGAATCACAAAAGGCCGGAGGAAGGATGAGTGCATCCTGAAATGAAAAATGGAATAATCTGTTTTTGAACTGAAAATGGAATTACGCCAGGGCCTTGATGCATTACTGACAAAAAAATCCCTGACCGGGGCGCATTTTCTTGTCGCGGTTTCCGGCGGCGGCGATTCGACCGCTTTACTGCATTTGCTCCGCTTTTCCGGCCTGCCGCTACGCCTTGATGCCGCCTATATAGATCACGGTCTGCGTCCGCTGGAGGCAGCGCGGGAAAAAGAATGGTTGGCGGCTTTGACGGCGGAACTGGATATTCCCTTTGTCGCCGCCGAGGCTGACACCGCTGGTTATGCCCGCGCTGAAGGTTTGTCGCTTGAGGATGCCGCCCGCCGTCTGCGCTACCGGGAATTGGAGCGGCTGCGCGCGGAAAGCGGCGCCGAGTGGATTGTCACCGGCCACACCGCCGACGACCAGGTGGAAACCCTTTTCATCCGCCTGATTCGCGGCTGTGGTTTATCCGGTTTAACCGGCATGAAATGGCGGCAGGGGCGCATTGTGCGGCCGCTATTGAATTACTCGAAAGAAACGCTTGCCGGCTATCTGGCCGCGCATGGCATCACGCCCTGCCACGATTCCTCGAATGATGACCCGCGCTTTCTGCGCAACCGCGTGCGCCTGGAACTGCTGCCGCTGTTGCGCCAGCGCTTCAACCCGGCGATAAACGCCACCTGCCGGCGGATGATGGCGATTCTGGCCGGTGAGGAAGATCTGCTGGAAACGCTGACTGAGAATGCCTTCCGCGACATGGCGCAAGAAGAGACGCTGGCTGGCGGGCCGCTGATAAAACTTGCCATTCTTCCCTTTCTCGCCTTGCCGCTGGCCCTGCGCCGCCGCCTGCTGAACCGCATCGCCCAGCACCTGGCCATTAAGCCCTCATTCACACTGATTGAAAACCTGCTGCGCCAGTTTCCGGATGCCGCCACCGGCGCCGAATGGCACTGGCCATGCGGCACGCGGGTGCGCCGCCAGGGCGATTTTCTGAGTTTTTCTCAGCCACGGGGCCGCCGCCCATGGCGGGGGCGGATCAGAGAAAAATGCCGCCGGAGGGAATCAGGAGAGAAAATCGGAATAGAAATGGAATAATGGCATCTTGCTTCAGGCTGAGTGTGCGCCCGCGGGCGGTTTTGTGGAAACGAGAACGAAGATTAATACTTAGACTGGGAAATTTATAATTATATGGAAATATTACAGACAGCTCTACTGCCTTCGGCATGGATTGCTTTCGCGACGTTGACGTTTCTCGAAATTGTATTGGGAGTGGACAATATCGTTTTCCTGTCAATCATGTCGTCAAAGTTACCAGAGCATCAGCAGGCGAAAGCCAGAAGCATCGGGTTAATTGGCGCGATGTTGATGAGAATAGCGTTACTCTTCTGTATATCGTGGCTGATGCAACTTACTAAACCCATTTTCAGTTTTGACACCGTTTGGCTCGACGGTTCGGTTTCGGGACAGAGTTTAATCGTTTTTGCCGGCGGTTTGTTTCTGTTGTATAAAAGTGTAACCGAAATACACCATAAGGTTGAAAAAACTGAGCAGCATGATACCAAAGCAAAGAGAACCGGTCTGTATTCCGTTATCATGCAGATTGTGGCCTTGGATATTGTGTTTTCTTTCGACAGCGTTCTTACCGCCGTTGGACTGGTGAGTTTCACGGAATTTGGATATGCGGGCGCCATGACAATAATGGTAACAGCGGTTGTTATTTCGATAATAATTATGCTGCTGTTTTCGGGTCCTGTCAGCCACTTTGTCAATGAACACCCCACCATACAGATATTAGGGCTTGCTTTCCTTATTTTGATTGGCGTGATGCTGCTGGTCGAGGCGGCGCATTTGTCCAATATTTCTCTGTTTGGAACAACTGTTGGCGAAATCCCCAAAGGTTATATTTATTTTGCCATAGCGTTCTCTTTGCTGGTTGAGTTCATCAATATGAAAATACGAAAAAAGTCGGATAATTAATTCTATTTCGATTTTTCCTCCTGCCTCCCCTCTGGCGTTACGCGCCTTCCTTCCTCGAAGGGGGGCGGAACTTCAAGTATGTCCTCCTCTCAGAGGAGGATGTCGGCGCAGCCGGCAGGGAGTCGCAAAAAACCGAAGGAAGGATGAGTGCATCCTGNNACGCCCCTACTCATCCTGAGATGAAAATGGAATAAGAAGTTGATGGGTAAAAAATCTTTTCCGCCTCTTCACCGATTCGAGTCGAGATAGCGTATCTCGCCGCTGTATTCGACGCGGCGCCAGCCCTCGGCGTGTTCGAGGATAAGGCCACCGCGTTTGTCGATGCCGATGGCCGTCGCCTCGTACTGAGGATCCGTCAGGACATCGAAACCGTAGCGCAGCCGTTTTCCCACGGTATCGCTGAGGGATTGCCAGGTGGCCAGCAGGCGGTGTTCTGGTATTTCCGTAAGCGGTTCCGCCGCCAGCAGCCGTTCTTCCTCATGCAGCAACAGGCCGATGTTCCAGCGCAGTTTGACGATGAGTACGGCAAGAAAATACGGCAGGGGAATTTCTTCTTTTGTTCCCAGCGCTGTGGCAAGTGAAGTGGCGCTGTCATGCAGTTCGGTCGGAAAATCCCGGTTGTTGAGGTTGAAACCCAGGCCAACCAGGTCGAATTCCTCGCGATGAATGGGAGTTGTAAAGCTTTCGATAAGAAATCCGGCCAGTTTGCGCCCATCGACCAGCACGTCGTTGACCCAGCGCAGCGAGGCGGGCGCGAAAACCCGGACAGTCTCCACCGCCGCGACGCCAACCGCGAGCGGCAGCAGGGCGCGGGATTCAGGCAGCATGGTGTTGGCAAGGGCCAGGCATCCCCATAAACCACCGACCGGCGCGTGCCAAATGCGGCGGAAACGCCCCTGTGGTTCCGACAGGTGATCAGCCACAATCAAAAAGCCGCTNNCGCTGGCGCTGGCCTCACCTTTTTCTTCCGCCTGAACAATGCGTCGCCGCGCCTCGGCCATGGCGCGCGGCAGAAGAGGATGATGAATCAGAGACGAACCGATGTGCCCGCCGCGCCGCAGGATGATATCACAATCGGTGGCGGTAAAGCTCCGCTGGCGCTCTTCGTGCAAAAGCGATGGCAAAAAGGCCAGGGTTTCGGCAACGAAACCTTCAGGCACGCTGTGGGGCAA
This sequence comes from Desulfobulbaceae bacterium, assembly GCA_003509305.1. Taxonomy (GTDB): domain Bacteria; phylum Desulfobacterota; class Desulfobulbia; order Desulfobulbales; family Desulfocapsaceae; genus UBA8130. The sequence goes on from DOMU01000098.1 coordinate 5,522, forward strand.
GCTATCAGGCGTGGTCGGCGGCATCCCAATCGGCTTTGACCCGTGTGATAATTCTCTGGACCAGCGGCAGTTTGTCCGGCGGGCAGACGCCAAAAAGCGGTTTGCCACGGGCCACGGAAACGCCGGGAGTAAAATAGACCGAGTAGAGCACGCCACGCTCGCCTTGGTAATACAAAGGCGTATCGCGTTTCATCAACGACATGGTAAGGATTTCATCACCCGGCTCGACGGTGACGGCGCGGGCGCCCTTCTTGTCGATGCGGTTCTGCACATCCATGGCAAAGAAGTATTTGGCTGTCTCCGGGGCTGGAAAAAGCTGCAAAACCTCGCGCAGAATCGCCTCGATAATCTCCTTCTTTTTCAGAGGATGGCGAATCTCCATCAACTTTTCCCCAGCCTCGACGAACTGTCCTTCCAGCTCACGGTGAATCGCGGCAATCTGGCCATTGGTCGTGGCGGCCACCCGTTTCGGGTTACGTTCCCGGGTAATTTCATAGAGGGTTGTGCCGGGGATTTGCAGCCACTCGCCGGAGGCGGGCATCACCTCGGCCCCTTCTGTGACGTGGAAACGCACCTCCCCGGTATGCACGGCCAGGACATCGACCGATTCGTAGGGCTGAGAGCGGTATCTGGTTAAAATTTCCTCAAAATCAATATCGTTTTTCATTGTCTGTTTCTCGATTCGCCGTCGTAAAAGGCAAAAGCGGTGGAGCAAAAATGGCCAGCCGGGGTGGGAAAAAACGGCAACGTTTATACTGGTAGTGCCGCGACAAGGCAAGAGCTTTGGCGGCGCGTCATTGAAAAGGGATACCATCTTTTGCGCCATACCGCTCTTTATACCGCGCCACCGTGGCCGGATCCGGACGCTTCAGCCGCACCCGCTGCGGCTGCCATACCAGTTCGAAATAAGGCATGAAATCGGGAAGTTCAGCAATATAATCAGGCATGAGCCGTTCGGGAATATCGGGAAATTCACCGTGGGTGGCCTGATAGCGTTTTGCCGCCTGGAACAGATTAATCGCCTTTCCCACGAGCGCGATTTCGTGCTCGTAGCGGTCTTTCACCTCACGGCTGATTTCCGCCTGGTTAAGCATTTGCAGCGTCGTCAACGCTGCCTGTAAGTCGCCGCCATCGGCGAAAAACAGCGCCGCCAGATAGGTGAAAATTGGCGGCGAATCTGGGCGCAGGCTGGCTTCGTGAAAGACTTCCGCCGCTTTCAGCGGCTCGTTCAGGTTATTCAGATAGTTGAAACCCCTGAACAGCCGAAATTCATAACTGCCGGGATATGCCTCCAGGCCGGTGGCGAGAATGCCGTCCGCGGCCCTGGCCGCATCCTGATTAATAAAGGGGAGGTAGCCTTGAGTAAAATGGTAGGGATCGCGGAATTCCGGATACAGCAGCGTAATCTGCCGGTAGTTGTTGGCCAGCGCCGGGGCATAGGCCTCCCTGTCGCCGCTGGGCTTGGCGCCACCCAGGAAAACCGCGCTCTTGACGAAAATCGCTTCGGCGGTCAATTGCCGGAAGTAGCCGCTGCACACCCGCAGAAATCGCGCCGCCGGGACAAAGTGCAAAACCTGTTCGTGTCCGGCGAACAGCCATTCCTGGCGCAGAAATATCCCGGCGTAAAGAACGGCGAGAACCGGCGCGGCAATGAGAAACTTTTTCATTGCAGGTCGCGCTGCTGATAAATAATCGCGGTGACGGTAAGCAGCACCGCGATATAGACGGCGGCCAGGAGGCAATCACCGCCGACATAATCGGCAAGCGGCCGTCCGGGCGGCGCCGTGACCAGCGATTTGAAATCGAAGCGGGAAAAATCCGGGAAGAAGGCCGCCATCCCTTTCAGTATCCCGGCAAGTGCCGCGCCGCCGTCGCCTTTCACCGCCTCGCGCGCCACCGGCAGGCCGGTGCAGATGAAATAATAACTCACCGATAACAACAGCACTTTGAAACCGCCGCGCACCAGACCGGAAAAAAGCAGAATCACGGCGAGAAGCATCAGTTCGATCAAGTACAGTCCAAGCCAGGCCAGCGCGTAATACCCAACCGACAGGGAGGTGAAATATGTCGGTTTTACCGACTTCTGAATTATGTCGAGAATGCCGTAACCGATGACGGCGAGAACGCTGTTCAAAGCCAGGAGCAGAAGCGCCAGGGCCAGATAGATGCCAAACACATACTGAGTACGGGAGATGGGCCGGGCCAACAGCGTATGGATGGTGCGCCGCTCTTCATCCCAGGCCACGACCTGGATGGCGTGGAAGAGGAGGAAGAGCAGGCCGGTCAGCCAGCCGACTGACAGGATGAAATCCGCCGAAGCCCGGCCAATATCACGGGGAATGAATTGGAAAAAGAACAGGCCGCCGGTTTCGAGCAGGAAAGCCAGGACCAGGAGAGCGATCAGGGCGTGGCGGCGCAGGCCGTCGAGGATGACGAGCAGCGCGAGATTCCAGATTTTAGCGAGCATTTCGTTAACTTTCTTTAGCGATCAAGGAGAGATAGGCGGCCTCGGCGTTTCCCTTGTTCTCGGCTTCGAGAAAGGCCCGTGGCTGGCCGTGGAACAGGCAATGTCCCCGGTGCAGCACTAATAATTCATCGGCAAGCCGGTCGACATCCTGCAAAATATGCGAGCAGAACAAGATGGTTTTGCCCTGACTTTTCAGGTCTTGCATCAGCGTCATGATCTGGTTGCGCCCGATCGGGTCGAGACCGCTCATCGGTTCGTCGAGAATCAGCAGTTGCGGATCGTTCAGGAGCGCGAGGAGAAGATTGGCCCGTTGCCGCATTCCCTTGGAGTACGCGCGCAAAGGTTTTTTTTGATCTTCCCACAGATTCAATTCGATAAGCAGGCGATGGCCGCGTTCTTTGCGGGCGGCGGCGGTCATGCCGCAGGTGGCTCCCGTGAAACGGATCATGTCGAGAATATTCAGATTGGCGGGAAAGCTCGCCGTTTCCGGCAGATAACCGATCAGATGGCGGCTGGCCACATCACCCGCCGGACGGTTAAACAACATGATTTGGCCGGAATCCGGGCGGATAAAATCCATCAGCAGGCGGATCACGGTCGATTTGCCGGCGCCGTTGGCGCCAATCAAACCCAGCGTTTTGCCACCGGCAAGGGTAAACGACAGGCCAACCAGGGCCGGAGCCGCTTTCTGAAACAGCTCTTTGTTATACAGTTTGCTGACGTTATTGAATAAAATCATGATAATTGATAGCCATTCATGCTATTATCCGCCGCGTATCGCTGACGCCAGAATGCCAGAAATGGCGCTGCTCATTCCACTTGTACCAGGAGAATTCGCCATGAGTGACAACATCGTTCTTCTTTCCGGCTCGCCACGCAAAAACGGCAACACCGACCGGCTGGCCGCCGCCTGCATCGCCGGGGCCAAAGCCGCCGGGAAAAACGTCACGGTGTTCCGGGTCGCCGACATGAACATCGCCCCCTGTCTGAACTGCAACGCCTGCTTCAAACATCCTGGTGTCTGCGCCCGCAAGGACGACATGGCCGAAATTGTCGCCGCCATCTTAAAAGCCGACGCCATGATCTTCGCCTCGCCAGTCTATTTCTTTGGCGTGTCGGCGCAACTGAAAACCGCCATCGACCGGATGTATGTTCTCCTGAAGCTGGGTATGCCGGTGAAAAAGGCGGCGCTGCTCCTCACCTGCGGCGCGCCGCTCATTGAGGCCGCCGACCCATCGATTGCCATGTTCCGCCACATCGTCTCCTATCAGAAATGGCGGGAAGCCGGCATCGTCGTCGCTCCCAATCTGCATGAACCCGGCGAAATAGAGGGACGTCCGGAACTGGCGGCGCCGAAGAAAATCGGCGAAGAACTATGAAACCGGCGCTGCCCGAGGGCATTTACGGCATCACCGGCGAAAAGTTTTCGCGGGGCCGCTCGATCATCGAGGTGGCGCGGGCAATGACTGCCGGTGGTTGCCGCATCATCCAGTACCGGGAAAAGCGGCCCGACAAGACTTTTGCCGAGATGCTGCATGAATGCCGCGCCATCCGCCAACTCACCCGCGAGGCCGGGGTGATATTCATCGTTAACGATTACCCCGGCCTGGCCATGCTGGCCGATGCCGATGGCGTCCATGTCGGCCAGGACGATTTTCCGCCCGCCGAAGTGCGCCGTCTGCTCGGCCCGGACAAACTGATCGGCCTGTCCACCCACAGCCCGGAACAGGAACGGGCGGCGAGACAAAGCGGCGCCGACTATATTGGTGCCGGGCCAGTCTTCGCCACTCAAACCAAGAGCGATGTCTGCGATGCCGTGGGCTTTTCCTATCTTGATTATGTGGCGGAGAATTCACCTTTGCCCTTTGTCGCCATCGGCGGTATCAAAGAAGGCAATATCGGCGAAGTGCTGGCCCACGGCGCCAAAACCATCGCCCTCGTAACAGAGATTGTGTCAAGCGACGATATTGCCGCCACGGTGCGGCGGCTGCGGGGAATGTGGAGAAAATAATTCTGAGAATTCACATTGTTCAATTTTCCATTTCAGGATGGGCTGATCCTTCCTCCGGCTTTTTGCGGCTCCCCCTGTCGGCTGGGCCAACATCCCCATCAGAGAGGGGGACTGGCTGAATGCCGCCGGAGGGAGTCAGGNNAAATCGAAATAGAAATGGAATTACAGCGCACCATGCGCGAAATTGTTCTTAAAAAACAGGAAGAGGAAAATGAAAAAACAAGACACCACCGCCTTGTTCAAGGCTAGCTACGGTCTGTATCTTCTGTCCGCGAAATCCGGTGAACAGGACAATGCCTGTATCATCAATACGTTTTTGCAAGTCACCAGCAATACGCCTGTGGGTTGTCTCATTTCCGTCAACAAGCAGAATTATACCTGCGAGATGGTTGCGAAAACACNNGAAATTCAATCTCTCGGTGCTTACGGTCGATACGCCTTTTGAGCTGTTCAAACGCTTCGGCTATCAATCGGGCCGAACCGTGGATAAATTTGCCGGCTTCACCGAAATTGCCCGCAGCGAAAATGGTTTAATCTATCTTACAGGNNNNCCGGCAAATGCCTTTTTATCGTTTGATGTTTTGGCAACGATGGATTTTGCCACACATACGGTCTTCACGGCGTCACTCGCCGAGTGCCAGACCTTGAATCAGCGGGACAGCATCACCTATGATTACTACCAGAGCCATNNAGCCATGTCAAACCAAAGCCGCAACCGGCGCAAAAGAAGGGCTATCGCTGTACCGTATGCGGCTATGTCTATGAAGGTGAACCACTGCCACCGGATTTTATCTGTCCGGTGTGCAAACATGGGGCTGAGGCTTTTGTAAAAATTTAACCCCGCCTGTGCGGAGGCGCGTTTTGCAGCGCTGAAAGCGAAGAAAACGCTGGCAAGCTGTTTGGCGGTGGCGATTATCTTCTCTCCGCCGCGACTGCCGCGCCGGACGGCGGCAGCGTTTTTATCGGCATGGGCATGGCCGAGGAGACAAGCCGCGGCGGCAGATCCGCGAAGTGACCGCCCCAACCGCTTTGAACATGGTCGGAAACCGGCTGTTGGACTGACCGTCATTTCAGTGCGACACCACTTTCAGCCCAATGATCGAGCCAATTAAAGTGGTGATAAAAAACAAGCGTAAAAAAGTCACCGGCTCCTTGAAAATAAAAATCCCGACCAAAACGGTTCCGACGGCGCCAATCCCCGTCCAGACCGCATATGCTGTCCCAATCGGTAAAGTATGGGTCGCTTTCAGCAAAAGCCCCATACTTATGCCAAGAGTTACAAGAAACCCGGCATACCATAAGTACATTTCGCTTCCCGCTGTCTCTTTGGCTTTTCCCAGGCAGAAGGCAAACGCAACTTCAAATAGCCCGGCGATAATTAAGATAAGCCATTGCATCTCTTTACCGATATCAACTCCCTTCGATGGATTTTTTCCGGCAGGATCGGGATGTTCCAGGTGAACAGGCGATTATTTTCTCGCCTCCAGCAAACGGTCGGCGATTTCCCGGCCCGACGCCGTGTGGAGTTGATCGAAAGAAAACTCCACCCCGGCGGCGCCCTCTTTTTNNCCTTCCAGGCGGGCAAGGCGCTGGGCGTCATCGACGATGGCCGCGTTCCGGCTGGCCTCGCCACTGGCGGCCTGCCCAGCTAAAAGCGCCAGCACCTGTCTGGTGATGTCTTCTTTCGCCCCCAATTTGGCGAGCATTTCGGCGGCGATTTTTTGGCTTTCGGCGGTATCCTGGCCGATTCCTTGCAGGAAAACGGCACAGAGAATGACACCGACATTGGCCTGTTCGGCAATGGCGATGGCCTCGGCCTGGCGGGCGGCCCTCGTCAGGGCGCCGATGCGGGCGAAATCGCCCTGCAACAGACGCTTCACCTCAACCGCCACCTTGTCTTTTAACAGCGCCTCCCGCGCCCCGGCAAAATCCTCTGGCAGGGTGCCCAGACATTGCTCGGCGAATTGGCAGTAGGCGGCGCAGCCGAAATCTTTTTTCGGATTGACGAAACGATGGCCGCATTGTGGGCATCTGCGGCTGGCGTCGTCTTTGTAAAATTCGACCGGCGCGCCGCATTTTGGGCAGGCGGCATCAAAAATGGCGCTGGCGTTCCAGTACTGGCTGTCTTGTCCCGGACATTTCATGGTGATCGCTCCTGGTTGAAGGATATGTGCAAGAAGCCGTGTGCGGGTTTCCATGCCTCAAGGTTTAACCACCTGGCCCGCGCCCGCGCTTTGACGCCGGTCAAGATTCCGTCATTTTACGAGGGTCATCGCCATCATTTTTTCGACGGCGACGACCGCCGGCGAGTCATTTGGCAACTCCAGCAACGAACGTTTTTCCATGTCGAAATCAAGCAGCATTGGGTCGTTCGGAATTGTCGCCGCGATCGGCAGGCCAATTTCCGCTACCTCGGCCATGAAGGCGTCACTGAGTTTTTCCGGCGCTCGCGTGACGATAATGCCCGCCTGTTTGACATCCAGTTTCAGGCTCGACAGCATGTCGTTGATGCGGCGCACGGCGCGAAGACCGCGCAGCGCGTAATCGGTCACCAGATATAAAGTATCAACGCGGCCACTGGTGCGGCGGCTTAAATGCTCCATGCCGGCCTCGTTGTCGACAACCAGGTATTTGTATGAGCGGGATAATTTCTCGGTGAAATTGTTCAGGATGTTATTGACCATGCAGTAGCAGCCTTGGCCTTCCTGGCGGCCCATGACGAGAAGATCGAAATCCTTACGCTCGATCAGCGTCTGCTCGACCAGGGTTTCCAGGTAATTGATTTTGTCCATGCCAGAGGGCAGTCCCTGCGGGTCTTTCATAAAATCTTCGCGGATATCGCCGATGGTCGAGGTGACGTCTAGGCCCAGCGTTTCGCCGAGATTGCTGTTCGGGTCGGCATCAACCGCGAGAATCGGCCCTTCGTGTTGCGCTACCAAATGGCGGATGACCAGAGCGGCGACGGTGGTTTTGCCGACTCCGCCCTTACCCGCGAATGCGATGACTTTGCCCATATGAGCTTCTCCTGTTGTGTGGTTGTCGGTATGAAGAAAAACGACGTTTTTTACCGGTAATCATCATCGGCGGCAAGAGGAAGTCTGATCGCCGCTTTTTCCGGCGGCGACGAAAACATCGACTTAAAATTTGACTTTTCCGGTGGCGCTCTGTAACTTCGCCAAGTTGCATCGGCAAGCGCTTAAAAAGCTACATTTGCTGGTGAATATGCCGTATCGGCGGCGGCCCAGTCCGGTCGCCCATTAATTTCCTGTCATTTAGACAGGGTAAACAAAGGAACACGCCTATGACAGCGAACATCGTATCAATCACGGGCGGCAGACAGAGCGCTTTTATCGACAAGGTGAAGGACATTCTTCCCTCTGGCGGTAACCTCAATCTCTGCCTGACCTGCGGCGCCTGTGCATCCGGCTGCCCGGCCACCGGCCTGGAAGACATGGACCCACGAAAATTTCTGCGCATGTGCGCCATGGGGATGGACGAGGAGGTGACGACCACACCCTGGGTTTGGATGTGCACCATGTGTATGCGCTGCATCTACGTCTGTCCGATGGAGATAAACATTCCGCAACTGGTCTATAACGCCCGCGCCACCTGGCCGCGTGAAGACCGCCCGAAAGGCATCCGTGACTCCTGCGACATGGCCATGCGTACCGACAGCACCAGCGCCATGGGCACGGCTCCGGATGACTTCATCTTCGTCGTCGAAGACGTTTTGGCCGAATACCAGGAAGCGCAGCCGGAATTTGCCGACATGCAGGCTCCGATCGACAAGGAGGGCGCCTATTTCTTCCTCAATCAGAACTCCCGCGAGCCGAATACCGAGCCGGATGAAATGGTGCCGCTGTGGAAGATTCTGCACCTGGCCGGCGCGGACTGGACCTATGGTTCGAAGGGCTGGGCCGCCGAAAACTACTGCCTGTTTTTAGCCGATGATAAATGCTGGGAGCATGTAACCAGAACCTCGGCCAAGCAGGCCGATGAACTGGGGTGTAAGGTCTTTCTCAATACCGAGTGAGGGCACATTACCTTCTCGGTCCAGTCTGGACTGAAAAAATTCGGTATCGATCACAAATTTCAAGTCGCTTCCATTTACCAGTATTACGCCAAATGGATTCGCGAGGGCAAGCTGAAGGTCAGCTCCGAGTGGAACAAAGAGCGCAAAATCAAGTTCACGATTCAGGATCCTTGTCAGATTGTCCGTAAATGTTTCGGTGACCCGGTTGCCGACGATCTGCGATATGTCATTGGCAAAGTGGTCGGCGAAGAGAATATCGTCGAAATGACTCCCAACAAGTCGAACAATTACTGTTGCGGCGGTGGCGGTGGCTTTTTACAATCCGGCTTCACGGAAGCGCGGCGCGCCTACGGTAAAACCAAGTTCGACCAGATCGAGGCCACCGGCGCCGATTACTGCATCACCGGCTGCCATAACTGCCATGCCCAGGTGCATGACATCGGCCACCACTTCGGTGGCAAGTACAACACGGTGCATATCTGGACTCTGATCTGTCTGTCGTTGGGTATTCTGGGGCCGAACGAACGCACCTATCTGGGTGATGATCTGAAGGATGTCAACGTCTTCCATCCGGAGTCGGAACACTGACATGAAAAACAGGCGGATGCCGTGGCTGCGGTTTCCGCCTGTCGTGTTTTCCCCCTCGTCAACCTTGACCAAATAGGGTAGCAATGCAAAAGAAAACGAAACTTCAATCCAACGGAGCTGTCTTGGTGGTGGGCGGAGGATTGGGCGGCATCCGGGCGGCGCTGGACCTCGCGGAAGCCAGAAAGGATGTGATCCTGGTCGATAAGGCTCCGTGCATCGGCGGCCTGATGGCACAGCTCGATCGCACTTTTCCAACCAACAACTGCGATCTTTGCACGGTGGCGCCATTCACGGCCAAAGAAGGCCGCGGCGGTCATCTTGATATGCGGGGCCTGACCACGGTGACGGCGGTCAGCGGCAAGGAGGGGAATTTCACCGTCTCTCTGATGACCGCGCCACGCTTCATCAATGTGGAAAAATGCACGGCCTGCGGTGAATGTCAGCGGCAATTTCCCGACTGCGTCGACTTCGCCCCCGGGCTTGACCCACGCGCTCCCACCTGTATGCGTTATCCGAAAGCGACGCCCTACGCCTATGTCATCGACATGGCCAAGTGCGCCGACAAAGAAGGTTTAAAAAAATGTTGTCCGGTTGGCGCCATCGAACCGGACGCCCTGCCGAAAACGGAAGAAGTGCAATGCGGTTCGATCATTCTGGCGGCGGGCGCCGACCTGTTCGATCCGGGGAATATCGGCGATACGGCACCGCGATACCCGGTGGCGGCGGCGCAGTATCCCAATCACCTCGATTATTTCGGCTACAAAAACCAGCCGGATGTGGTGACCAGCCTCGAATACGAACGCCTGCTGTCGGCTTCCGGCCCGACCGGTGGCAAACTGCTGCGGCCCTCAAACGGCCAACCGCCAAAAAGAGTCGCCTGGATTCAGTGCGTTGGTTCCCGTGGCCTGCAAAAAGGCGCCGGCGGCTACTGCTCCAGCGCCTGCTGCATGTTCGCCTTGAAAGAGGCGATTGTCACGCGCGAGCGTTTCGACAGCGAAATCGAAACGACCATCTTCTATATGGATATGCGCACCTTCGGCAAGGACTATGAAAAATACCTGACCCGCGCCAAAGAGCAGTACGGCGTGCGCCTGGTGCACAGCCGTCCGCACGATGTCCTGCGCCCGGAAGGAGTGGACAGGTTGCAGGTCAGTTACACCGTCGATGCCGAGCCGAAACTGATCACCGAGGAATTCGACATGGTGGTGCTGTCCACCGGCTTCAAGATGAACGCCGAGGTGAAGAAACTGGCCGAAAACCTGGGCCTTGAACTGTATGCCGATGGTTTCCCGAAAACCGACTGCTTCAACGCCGTTGCCTCCTCGGTGCCCGGTGTTTATGTCTGCGGCACCATTCAGGGCGGCAAAGATATTCCGGAGACGATGACCCAGGCCAGCGCCGCCTCATGTCTGGCTGGCGGCAAAGTGGCGGTCACGCCGCGCCCGCAGGCCGAGCCACCGGCGCTGATGGGTCAGTAAAGTCATGCAAATTCTGTGAAAATACACTAGAAAACTTTATAGCAATTTTAGATGAATAT